>JBHEKO010000661.1:0-12883 GCA_041859475.1 Candidatus Hydrogenedentales bacterium | reverse complement strand
AGCGACGCCGACCTTGCGATGGCCTCGTCCATCAGCATCAACGCGAAGTTGCAACGCCCCGGCGTGTGCAACGCCATGGAGACCTTGCTCGTCCATTCCGCCGTGGCGGGCGCATTCCTGCCAGGTTTGGCCAAAGAACTGGAAGCGAACGGTTGTGAACTGCGCGGTTGCGAACGCACCTTGAAGCTCATTGCGTGCAAACCCGCAACGGAAGAAGACTGGACCACGGAATATCTCGACAAGATTTTGTCGATCAAGATTGTGGATTCGCTCGACGAGGCGATTGGCCACATCAACGAGTACGGTTCGCATCATTCCGACGCCATCGTGACGTGCGGCTACGAGGCCGCCGAACGATTTCTCAACGACGTCGACAGTGCGACGGTCTACGTAAACGCTTCGACGCGATTCACCGACGGTTTCCAATTCGGACTCGGCGCGGAAATCGGCATCAGCACGAACAAGCTCCATTGTCGCGGCCCCATGGCGCTGAAGGAACTGACATCGCTCAAGTATGTCATTCGGGGGTCCGGCCAGATCCTTGGATAAGCACGAACGCATAGGCGTGTTTGGCGGCACCTTCGACCCCATCCACACGAAGCATCTCGAAATCGCACGAGCCGCTTTGCAGCAGGCGCGGTTGGACCGTGTCCTCTTTGTCGTCGCCGCACGCCCTCCGCACAAGCGCGAGGCCATGCCCACCGATCCCGAGGACCGCTTCGCGATGGTCGAAGCGGCCGTCGCGGACGAGCCGGCCTTCGAAGCGTGCCGCATCGAGATGGACCGCGAAGGTCCGTCCTACTCCGCGGACACGCTTGAGGAGTTGAGCCGCCGGTATCCGGAGGCCAAATTCTGGCTAATCATCGGGCTCGACTCGCTGGTGGACCTTCCCAAATGGCGTGCGCCCGACCGCATTCTCGCCTTGGCCCGCCCACTCGTCGTGCCGAGACCCGGCAAGTGGACGGCGCCCGCGAAGCTCGAAGGGCGATTCGACTGGCTCGACCTTCCCGAGGCCGACATCTCGTCGACCGAAGCGCGCCGCCGTATCTCAGCAGGCGAACCCCTGGCGGACCTCTTGCCCGAATCGGTACAGCGGGTAATTCAACAACGAGGAATTTATGGTGCTCACTCTGTCCATCGCACGGGCTGACGAATATCTCGCGATACTTCAGCAGCGCCTGCCCGAGCACACGTTGCGGCACAGCGTGTCGGTGGCGGGCTTGATGCAGCATTTGGTTCCGACGCTGGGGCTGAGCCTTGAGATGGCCGTGACGGCAGGACTGCTTCACGATTCCTGCAAGGCGATGAAGAAGGACGGTTTGCTTTTGCGGGCTCAGGAGTACGATCTCGAGTTGACCGACATCCAGCGCGCACGGCCCCAACTTCTGCACGGTCCCATCGCCGCGGAGGAGTGCCACCGGAAGCTTGGGCTTCCGGGCGCGGATCTCTACGAAGCGATCTATTGGCACACCACCGGCAAGCAAGGCCTCGGCCGTCTCGGTCAAGCCCTCTACTTCGCGGATTTTTCCGAACCGTTGCGCGAACACGCCGAAGCAGGCGACGCCCGCCGCATCCTGGAACAGAGAGGATTCGACGCAGCACTCAAGTTCGTCGCCAAGGCAAAACTCGACCGGCTGAAGAAGAAAGGGCACGGGATCGACCCGGCCACGCAAGCGTTCTGCAAGTGGCTGCATGGAGAAAACGGCCATGCCCGTTAACGATACGTTTGTCGATCTGGCCCGGTTTTACGACCCTATCATGTCTCACGTCAATTACGACCGTTGGTACTTGATCGCCGGGCGCATTGCGGATCTGCTGCCGCGCGGATTCACGCACGTCGATGTAGCCTGCGGCACCGGCACCCTCTTGAAGAGGCTCCGCGCCTGCGGCTGGAAAAGTTACGGCATCGACCTCTCCTACGCCATGCTCCACTCGGGAGGAAAAAGCGAAACCGAGTGGCCCGTGGCCACGGCGGATATGCGCGCGCTGCCTTTTAATGCTTCGGCGGACTACGTGACCTGCCTCTTCGACAGTCTTAATTTCCTCATCGATGAAGAGGACATGCGGACGGGTATCAAGCAGTTGGGCGCGGCGTTGCGCCCGGGGGGCATCCTCTATCTCGATGTCGTCACGGAGCGCATGGTGACCGAGCACTTCGCGGGGCAGGAATGGAACGAGCAGAACGACGGATTCTCGACGGCCTGGACCTGCGAGTACGACAGGAAGACCAATACCGCGGCTTCGGAGATTCGGGTAAACGGCGGCCCGCCAAACACGATCCTCGAGCGCATCTATTCTGTGGATGAACTCGAAGACGCCTTGGCCCAAGCAGGCTTTCAGATGCTCGGCATCTTCGACGCAGAACGGTGGCGCGCACCTGGGAGGAAGACGCTACGAATCGATTTCGTGGCCGTCAAAGGCGATCCGAAACCACACCGCGCCGCTTTCAAGCACATCGAAAACGACATCCGAAGCCTGCTTCGCTGAAGCGCTTTCGCTCCCTCAGCCGTTCGTCTTGATGTCCAACTCGTATAGCCCGGCAAACGTCTCCAGGTTTTTCGCGAAACTCCCGCAATACAGCACCGGATGCGGTCCGGGGTAGACGGTGCACACGTCTTCGACTTTGTCCAGCTTCACCAGCACGCGCGTGGCGCATCCTCCCGTAGGCGGACTGGACGGCGACGTCACCACAGTTCCGTTCCACGCGTCCAAGCGCTTCTCTCCCGAGTGATACTTGCACAGCGTTACGGGTTCGCCTTCGGGCCATTTCACATCGAGCGCCAAGGTTTTCGGAAGCTGATGAAAGAAGGGGCGCAAATCATACGGCTGGCCATGCTCTTCCGGCCCGTGCAAGCGAGGCGCACACGTGCAATGCGCGCCGAAGTACAGATTCTCCTCCGTGTCGAATTCGGGATTGTGCTGGAATCCGCCGCGTCCAAACAGATTCGCGCCAAGCATCAACGTCAGGGTGGCGTTCAGATCATTCTCGCATCCGCAAGGGAGAAGCGCGCCGTTGTTGAGCGCGAAGCTCAGGCAGGGCTTGCGATGCTGCAAGAACAGACACTCAATCGTGATGGCGTCCGCGTTGTGACGTTCCATCAACTTCAGCACAGCCGCATGCGAGCGCACCGCGTCGAAGAATGCCTTCTCATCCAAATCCGTCACGGAGCCAGCGCGACGCCGCACGGAACTGGCCAAGCGACGCATATCCCGCGTGACGGCGATCGAATCGAAGAGGTCGTTGAAGTGACCCGCGGGCACCGTGTGAACGCACATGTGGAAGAATTCCTCGCGCTCATTGGATTCCTGCTCGGCCTTGCCCGACACGCGCAGCAACTTGCTCTGGCGCATCCGCACTTTGGCGTTAATGCACCGAAGCCCGCGCTCCAAGGCATCCCAGTTCTCGATGGAGTGAATGTACTGGACTCGCTTTGCTGTCCTGAACTTCTCCGGCGGGAGTTGATGATTCGCGCCGACGGCGTGATACAGGATGATCGGTCCGTCATAGGCGTCGAGAATCGGCGCCAACTTTGCGCTGAACGTATTCCAGAAGTTGATCAGCAGCAAGGCCTCGGGGCGATTCTTCTTTATGTCATCGATAAACGCGGCAATCCCCGCGTCCGTGTAGAGGGCCTTCTCGTCCAACGCAAGCGTCAGGTCGAGCCCATCGGTTATGCGCCCCAACTCGCGAACAAACTTCGCCTGCTGCTCTTCGGGCTTGAACTGGTTGCCCGGCCATGTCGACCACTTGTGCACATTCCAACTATCTTCGCACTGGCCGCTCACAACCAATTCCTGAGACGGATAGAAAAACGCGCCGCGCACGACGCCGGGATTCTTCTTGCGGTGGAGTATCGAAAGGCCTGGGACTTCTTCGCGAGCATACGCTTCGGGAATCATTGCAAGCCCCGCGGCCAACGCCGCCGATTTCATAAACGCTCTACGATTGCATTCCATGGCCGGATCCCCCGTTTGTAGAAATGCTGCCCCCTACCGACAGTGTACCCCAGGAGGCGTACTTGGGCAACCGGGCAGGGCGTGAGGAGCAGAAGAAACGGCGGAGGCTATGGAATCGGACTAGTGGCTCGTTTCAGCCGAAATTGGGAGTCACGAGATCCTGTGGTTAGGAGAAGAGCCGGCTGGAAGCCAGCGCTACAACTCTCAAGAACGACAGATACGAACCACTATTGCACGTTGCCGGTGGCAGGGTCGTAGATCCATTGCTCGCCGAAATAGGGGTGGGTGGGCAAAGCAGTGAGGTGCTCACCGTCGATGAGTTCATCCAGGGTCATGGGGAGGCGGCCAACCCTGTCTTGAAACGCGGCGATCCACCCCCGCAGTACTTGCAGACGCTCTTCCTTGAGGGAATCCAGGACCGATGAGTTCTGCACTTTTCCGCGCCCGTCGAGGAAGAAACGCCCGCCCAACGGGTCCTGGCCAATTCCGCGAACCATCCCGGCGCGTTCCATTTCTTCCAGGCTCGCGGGACGTTTGCCCGTGCGCTTCTCGTATTCGGCGGCGACCTGATTCAACACGTCGCACGTCTCGCGCAGGGACAACTCCTGGAGCTTTCGCTCCGCCACGGATCGCATGTTCTTGTCGCCGCTCGTCGACAGAATATCCTGCCACATGCCGCGCTCGACGTCGTACATCCCGTGCTTCTTCTGTAGGTTCTTGGCCCAGTCCACCACGAACTGCGGCGGGGTGCCCGTTGCCGCGGCCACGGCAAGGTAGCGCGCGCCGCGCACGTCGTCGTGCCGGTTTAAAACATACGTCCGGGCAATCTCGAACGGCAATTCCCAGCGCGTGGGATTGTGCGGCATGCCGCTTTTCAGCAATTCGATGCTCGCGTCGTTGTCGTGCTTCAACATCGCCAGAAACACACCGCCCCATTGGTATACGCCACTAAAGTTCGGGTCCAACTGCGTGATCGTCCGGCACATCTGCTCCAGCCACGTGAACTTGAAATCGCCGTGAAACTGCTGCGAGGTGTATTGGATGCAACGCAGCCACAAGAGGTCCGCCACCACACTGTTCATGCCTGCCGTGCAGTGCTTGAGCAAGTCTTGATTGGGAAGGTAGAGCAACTGCTCGTCGAACTGATGGCTTCGCATCGCATCCATTTGGTTCTGCGCGATATACATCGTCGAGAACGCGACGAGGGGGACGAGGATCGCGATAGCCGCTTTCTTCATGGCTACACGTCCTTGTCTTCGAATGCGAGCGCTGCCAGCACCAGCACCATGGCCGTGTACACCGTTCCATAGACGAGCGCCCACACCACGTACTCCGGCGCCACCGGCACCCCGTTTGCGGCTTCGGCGCGGATATTGAAGTTCGACAGGTTCGGCAACGCGTAGTACATCACGGCCATCCCCTTCTCCGCCAGCGTGCCGTGGAATTGCTCGGGCAAGTCTACGAGGATAGTGGTTGCGTGCCCGACGACGTAGGCGCAAAAGACCATGATCGCCCCGAGAATGGGCGAAGTCACGGTGCTGAACAGTATGGCCAGACCAGTCACGAGCAGAAGTTCCCAGTAAATCAACAGCACGGCCATTGCGAAAGTCAGGTCGAGCGTTCCACCCAACAGCGCCACGTATCCGCCGGTGATCGCCGCCATGGCCAGCGTCACGACGGCAAGCAACATGGCCATTCCCAAGTACTTCCCGACGATGAACTCCCAGCGTCGCATCGGGCGGCAAAGGATGGTGTAGATCGTGCGTTTGTCGATCTCTTTGTAGACGAGATTGGTTCCGACAAAGATCGCGATCAGGACGCCGAACAGCGAGACGGATGCCAACGAGATGTCCTTAACGATCTTGATGTCTTGCCCAATGCTGATCCAACCCAAGGCTTTCGACCCGAGGATGGTCGCGCCCGCGAAGAACAACAGGACGTATAACACTTTGTCGCGCACCGCCTCGCGAAACGTGTTCTGGGCTACGGCCAGGATTCTCATGACCGCTCCTCCTGCACGCGCATGAAGTAGTCTTCCAGCGACTCCTTCACCGGCGAGAAATCGACCAACGCTCCCCCGTGCTGGTGGACGGCGCGAACCACCTCGTTCGCCTCGCTCAAATCCCTCACGGTGAAGTGATGCCCAGCCTCGCTCTGCCGCACGGCTATCGCCTGCGCCGCGATGGCCCCCACTCCCGCGCCGTTGAGTCCCGACGCGATCACTTCCACCAGCTTGACGTGCTGCGTCAACAACTCGTCGATACGGCCCTGACTCATCAGGCGTCCGTTCACGAGAATCCCCACGCGGTCGCAGATCTGTTCCACGTCGCCCAGGACGTGCGAGCTGAAGAAGATCGTCTTCTTCTCATCGCGCAATCGCAGAATAAGCTCCCGGATCGACCTCCGCCCCAAGGGGTCCAGGCCACTCATGGGTTCATCCAGAATCAAGACCGGCGGGTCCCCCACCATCGCCACGGCAAACCCAAGCCGTTGCCGCATGCCTTTTGAAAAGCCGCGCACGCGCTGGTCCGCAATCGGGCCGAGATCGAGCCGCTCCTCCAGCATCTTCCACTCGCGCGCACGCGCCTGCGTGTTCAGCCCATGGAGCCGCCCGTAGAACTCGAGCGTCTCTCGCGGCGTCAGGTATTCGTAGAAGTAGGGGTTCTCGGGCAAATAGCCGATGAAGGCGCGTGCCTCGCGTTTCCGCGCGTTCTTGCCAAAGACCAGCGCCTCGCCGCGCGTGGGACGTATCAGGCTGCACACCAACTTGATCGTCGTTGTCTTGCCCGCGCCATTGCGTCCCAGAAATCCGAAGACCTCGTTTTCCCGGATGGTCAGATTCAGGCCTTCCAATGAAGGGGGCTTCGACCGCCCAACGTGGCCCTTGTAGCGTTTCGTCAAGTCACTTGTGACTATTGCATCCATCCGGCGGAAGATCCTCTGCGACATCCGATTTCTGAGGTTAGACCGCACTATTTGGGCATGCGGTGCGTCAAAAGTCAATGAGGGCATAATGACGGGCGGAAAACTTGGGAGAGAGCATTGGACGGATCGGCCGAATCGGACGAATCCGTCCTTTGTCTTTGGACCGTGAGCAGCGCTGTGGATGCGTGAAGAAGAGGGGGATGCGGTGTCCTTGGCGCGCATCGCCGCATTGTGCAACAATGCTTCAATATGGACACCATAGCGACAACGCGGCATGACTTCCTCTGCTACGGCTGCGGCACAAATACCGCCGCACGGCCGCGCGGCTTGGACTGCCCTTCCTGCGGCGAACCATTCAGCCTGCGTTTTTTGGGCCGCATCGGCAACGCGCTGCTGACCCAGCCCCCAGAATCCATGTGGCACTACTTCGACTTGCTGCCCATCGCATCTCCGCAATCCGTCGTCACGTTGAAGGAAGGCGCAACTCCGCTGATCGAAGCGCCGCGCATCGCGGAGCACTCCGGGATGGGGCAAGTCCTTCTGAAGAATGAGACGGCCAACCCCACTGGATCGTTCAAGGATCGGCAAGTATCGGTGGGTATTTCCCACGCACGCGAAATCGGCGCGGATACTGTTGCCGTCGTTTCGTCGGGCAACGTCGCGTGCGCCACGGCGGCCTATGCCGCCCGCGCAGGTATGAAGGCCGTCCTGTTCATGCACGGCCACGCGGCCCCCGGCAAGATTGCCCAGGCGGCAGCCTATGGCGCAACCGTTGTGTGCGTGGATTCGCCGTCGGCCCGCGCCGTTTTCGATCTGTGCATCGAGGCGTGCCGCGCGTTTGGCTGGTATCACCTATCCACGGCGGGCATGTACGAACCCTACAACGTCGAAGGCGCGAAGACGATTGCCTATGAGCTGTATCAACAGACTCAAGGCAATCTTCCGGATTGGATCGTCGCGCCGGTTGGCGGAGGCGGACTGCTTGGCGGGATTTGGCGAGGCCTGCTCGACCTCAAGAACCTCGGAGCGATTGCGTCGCTGCCGCGTTTGGCGGGTATTCAGGCCGCGGGCTGCGCTCCCTTGAAGCCTGCTATCGACAACAACCAATCGTTTTTGGAGACGCTGAAAACGCCATGGCCCAATCCCAAGACGATTGCGGGCGGTATCGCCGACGATATCCTTTTTGACGGTCACACCGCGCTTCCCGCGATTCGCACCACGAATGGCGCTGCGAATGCCGTCGATGACGATGCCATTCTCGATGGAGAGTTGAAACTCGCGCGTACGGAGGGCATTTTGTGCGATCCATCAAGTGCGGTGACCATCGCGGGCTTGCCCCACTTGCCCGAAGCGACCGAGACGACGCGTGTGTGCTGCGTGATATCGGGTACGGGAATCAAGGACCTCGACGTGCTCAAGACTCGCGTGGCCAAGCCTGCTATGATTGAGCCTACGCTCGACGCGCTGCGAAAGGTGCTCCCATGAGATTGCTGCTCCCATTCCTTGCCCTGTTGATCGCGACTACGCTGGGGTGTTCCTCCGGCCCTATCATCGTCGTCTACAGTCCGCACGGTCCGGATGTGCTCAACGATTACAAGAAGTTGTTCGAGGCCGCTCACCCCGGCGTGGAAGTACAGACGCTGGACGCAGGCGCACAGGACGTCTACAGCCGCATCGAGGCCGAAAAGAATCGCCCCCAAGCCGATGTGTGGTGGGGCGCGCCGTCCACGATGTTCATGCAGGCGGCGAAAGACGGTCTGCTCGAAGCGTATCGTCCCACGTGGGCCGACAAGGTCGAACCTGCATACAAGGACGCAACGGACTTGTGGTACGGCACCTACCGCTCGCCCATCGGCATCGTGTTCAACAACCGCCACTACAAGGCCGAGGACATGCCCGTTTCGTGGGATGGACTGTTGGACCCAAAATGGAAAGGCAAGATCACGATCCGAAAGCCGCTCGCTTCGGGCACGATGCGCACCTACATCGGGGCCATGATTCTCCAAGCGCCGTCGGAAGACGAAGGCATCGGGTGGCTCAAGAGTCTCCACGGCCAAGTCGAGTCGTATATGGAGAATCCGCAATTGTTGTATGACCACATCAAGCGTCAGGATGACCTCATTAGCGTGTGGTTGTTGCCGGACGTGGCGTTGCAGCGCGACCGCAACGGATATCCTTTCGAGTGCGTCGTGCCGAAGCAGGCCCCTGTGCTTACGGAAGGCATTGCCATCGTGAAGGGCGCGCCGCATCCGGACCTCGCGAAGGAGTTCTACGAGTTCGTCACGACCTCGGAGGCGCTCGCGCAACAGGCCAAGGCGTACGCGAAGATCCCAGTGCGCACGGATCTCGATCCCGCGACGTTGCCGCCCTGGATGGCTACGCTGGATATTGACCCCATGCCCATCGACTGGACTGCCTTCGCGGCCAACGAGAAGAAGTGGGTCGACCGTTGGGCCGAAGAGGTCTTCAACGCGCAATGAGCGCCGTACGCTGCGACCGCATCACCAAGCTCTACCCCGAAGGCGGCGGCATTCGCGCATTCGATTGCACCATCGCCGACGGCGAGTTCTTTGCGTTCCTCGGCCCAAGCGGCTGCGGCAAGACGACGACCCTGCGCGTCATCGCCGGGTTGGAAGCACCCGACGAAGGCCGCATTCTCTTCGACGAACGCGACGTGACCGGTCTGCCCCCGGAGCGCCGCAATGCTGCCATGGTCTTCCAGAGCTACGCGCTGTTTCCCCACATGAACGTGTTTGAGAACGTCGCGTTCGGCCTGCGGGCGCGCGGCATGAACAAGGCCGATATCGCGACGCGCGTCGATGAAGCGCTGGGCTACGTGCAGCTCGACGGCGTGCAGCGCAGGCCGGTGACGGACCTCAGCGGCGGCCAACAACAACGCGTCGCCGTGGCTCGCGCGATTGCCGTGCACCCTGATATCCTGCTGCTCGACGAGCCCCTGAGCAATCTGGACGCGGAACTGCGATACGCCACGCGCGGGCAACTTGCCGAACTTCAGAAGCGCCTCGGCATCACGGCCATCTACGTGACCCACGACCAGGAAGAGGCGCTGGAACTCGCCGACCGCATCGCCGTGCTTAAAGACGGCGAGTGCCACCAAATCGGCACGCCCGACGAGATTCTCAACGCGCCGAAGACGCCATTCGTGGAATCCTTCCTGGCGCGGCAGCGCGGGCTGATGCGGTCATAGTGGGGCATCCAGGCGGCTCGTTGCCGAGCGCGGACGGACACGGACGGGCACGGACGGGCACGGACGCACACGGGCGCACACGGACGCACACGGACGAGCACGGACGAGCACGGATTGAGTCCTGCCGGGCGCACACATGAAGACGCCTGCCACGGAGGGCAGGCGCTACAAATATAGGCACGAGAATGTGAAGAGACTTATTCCTTGAAACGGAGCGCGTAGAGATCGGCTTCTTTCAATGAGAATCGGAATCGGACCGTCTTTCCCTTCAGGCTCGACAAATCTTTCCCGTCTTTCCAGGGCGCGACTTGTTCGAGGCTATCGCCAAAGATCTCGGGGGCGTCTTCCATCTTGAATCCGTCAATAGCCGTAGCCGTCTCGTCCATCACCTCGATCCGAATGCCGCCACCCGCCGACGTCGAGTAGTTCAACACGAGGTTGTTGCCGGAGCAGACGATAGGACGCGTGACGAATTCGCCGCCGCCCAACGGCGCATGGATCGATGCGAAGCCGTCGATGCGCAGCGTGTAACGGCGCAGCGCACAACTGTTGCCGGTCCAGTAGCTCTCGGTGGCATACACGGAAAGCTCGTTCACACCGGGGTCCAAACACGAGACCGTCTCCACGAGACCCCATGCCTGATAGTTGTCGCCATACGACCAGTTGTCTTTCGTTCGCAAACCGGGACGGATGAATGCCTCGCTCCAGCGATGGAAGGTCTGGCCGTCGCGGCTGGTCATAAACAGGCCGTCGGTGACCGCCGTTCCTTCGCGGTTGGACGTTTCAAAGCGCTGACGGCGGTGTTCAAGCTCGGGCAACGCATCCGTGGCAGGCACCCAGCCGCGATCCACGTAACGCGTGGGAAAACCCAAGTAGATGTGCGGGGCGCGGTAGTAGGGAATCACCTGGTTTGTGTAAAGCTGTTCCTTCGGCGACCCCGGATACTCGAGCCACACCGGTTCCGTCCAATGAATGAAATCTTGCGACGTCGCCGTGCGGATGTCCCGAAGCCCATCGCGAAAGTCGCGCACATAGGCGCGATACTCGCCCTTCTCCGTGTCCCAAAACGCCACGTTCTGCGTATCGAACGCGCCGGTCGTGATCACCGGCTGATTGTCGTTGAGCTGCGTCCAGTGGATGCCGTCGGGCGACTGAAACGCCATCAGCTTGCCGTTGTCCTGGCCCACGCACTTGTACTTGCCCTCCGGCGCGCAATTCGGATTCTCGTCTTTGAACGGAGTGAAGTCGTGCGACGTGTTGCCCGTCCAGATGATGTTGTTTTCCTTCGACCCCTCGAATTCGACGAGGCCTAGATTTGGGCGCTCCCAATGAATACCGTCCTTGCTCTCGGCGTAGCACGTGGTCATCACGTGGGCGTCTGTCTGTGTTTTCAAGACTTGGTCGCTGCCGCGGTAATACATGCGGATGATGTCTCCGTCGCGAAACGTCACGATATATCCGCACGAATTGCCTTCCCACGGCTTGTCGTATTCCATCACGACCTCGCGGGCAATGGGCGGGTGCAGCGTCAGTTTTGCCTGCCCCGACAGTCCCGCGATCAAATAGCTATCCACCATCGGTTCCAGGCGCGTGCCGATGTCCAACGCCCCGCCATCCGCGCCGGCAAACGCCACGCCGATCGCCAGAACAAGCCCTGCTGTTATCCCCATCACCGTTCCCCTCTCCCTAACGCCGTGTGCCACGGCCATGCTATCCGCTTTCCCCAATACACGGGGCCTAACGTCATCATACGCATTCGGGTCTCTAACTCCCAACTGATGAGATGAGGCGTGGCGCCATAGCCTGCCTTCGGATTCTCGCCGTCCGACTTGTCGGACGTCTCGGATGAATCCGATTGCCCCGGCTTACCCCCCAATCCAAAATCGATGCGTGATCCCCCCTTCGCTCCCGTGCTACGATTGCCCGTCCATTTCCGGGCAAGGGGGACTTTCTCATGTGGTCGTTAAATACCATAGATTACACAGTCATCGGCATCTATTTCGCGGCGCTCATCGTCTTGGGCCTTGCCTTGGAGCGCATGGCTTCCAAGAGCCTCGAAGACTACTTCATCGGCGGACGCCGTTTGCCGTGGTGGGCGTTGGGCGTGTCGGGCATGGCCTTCTTCCTCGACATGACTGGGACGATGGTTATTACGTCGTTTCTATTCATGCTTGGACCGCGCGGCCTGTTCATCGAGTTTCGCGGCGGCGCGGTGCTGGCTTTGGTCTTCATGATGCTCTGGAGCGGGAAATGGCACCGGCGTTCGAAGTGCCTGACGCCCGCGGAATGGATGGTGTTCCGTTTCGGCGATGGCTTCGGCGGGCGCTTTGCACAGGGCGTTCAGGCCATGGCGGGTATCGTGAGCACTATCGGCATGCTGGCGTATCTGATCAAAGGCGCGGGCCTTTTCCTCAGCATGTTTTTCCCCTTCTCCCCCTTCTGGTGCACGGTCATCATGATCGGAATCACGACGGTCTACACGATGATCTCCGGCTTCTACGGCGTGGTTTTCACCGATCTCTTCCAATCGTTCATCATCTTGGCTGGCGCCATTATCATCTCCGTCATGGCCATCACCCAGGTGGCCGGCGTCGAGAACTTCAGCGCGCTCGCGGCGCAAGTCACCGGCAACGCCCAATGGGTGTCTACCGCTCCCCAATGGCACATGACCATGCCCTCGGGGTACGAGCAATATCAGACCCTCGTCATGTTCGCGTTCTTCTATCTGCTCAAGACGACCTTTGCAGGCCCAAGCGCCGGCGCGGACCCCCGCTACTTCGGTGCGCGCAACGA
>JBHEKO010000617.1:0-3498 GCA_041859475.1 Candidatus Hydrogenedentales bacterium | reverse complement strand
GCGAATCCGGAGCGCACGGATGCCGGTTCCAGTCTTCCACCCGCATGCCATCGGCAACCTGAGATTTGGCACTGGACTTAGCGCATGGCTTTTCTGTAGCGTGTTCTTGAGTATTGGGGCGCAATGTCCCGCATGTCATACAGAAGGGGATACTTGGAAATGAAGACGATTATGCACCGCGCGACGGTTTGTCTCTTGGCCATGGGTTTGATGTCGTGCGCAACAACCTATGCCGATGCGCCTGAAGGCTTTACCTCCCTATTCAACGGAAAAGACCTGTCGGGATGGCAGGGCGACTCGCGGCTGTGGAAGGTGAAAGATGGCGTCATCATCGGAAACACGGAAGGCGTCAAGCTTGAGCACAACACCTTCTTGATGACCGAAGAGAAGTACTCGGACTTTGTCCTGCGCGTAAAGGTGAAACTCCGCAATCATAACAGCGGCGTGCAGTTCCGAAGCGAAGCCAAAGAGGACTTCGCCGCGAAGGGCTACCAGGCGGACGTCGCCGAAGCTACCTACTTCGGGATGCTGTATGAGGAACAGGGCCGTGGCATTCTGCCCTACTGGAACGCCCTCAGCGACCAGGAGCGCGCCGATATCTTCAAGGCTGCAAAGACGGGCGACTGGAACGAATACGAAATCACCTGCGAAGGCGACCACGTGAAGATGGTCCTGAATGGCAAGGTGACGTTGGACTTTCAAGACCCCGAAGGCGCGAAGGAAGGCATCATCGGCCTTCAACTTCACGCAGGCCCCGGCATGGAAGTAGCGTTCAAGGATATCTACATCAAGGACCTCAAGCCAAAGCAGGAAGAGAAGAAGTAGGCTGAGACTACGGCACAGTCGGACCCGGGAGGCGGGTGTGGTCGTTCAGGAGACGCATTTGATCGTCAATGGCCGACGATAGGCGTTGCTTTATCGCAGCACAATCGGAGTCGTTGACACGATTGGTACGCTCTCCCGGATCGTTCTGGATATCGTAGAGTTCGTCTCTGCCTGGATTTCGGAAGTCGCGGTTCAGTTTCCATTCCGGGGTCCGGTAGGTGCGCATGTCGGCTTCCGCATAGTGGTGCTGGCTGTACTCTGCGTACAGGTCGTCATTCCAGGGCACTGCCTCATTTCGTAGCAAGGGTGAGAAATCGCGCCCTCGTAGAATTGCATCTCCCTCGGCCTGGAAGCCACACAGCGCGAGCAAAGTTTTGTACCAGTCCAGATTCGTAACGGTGCGCTCAAGCTTGCGCCCTCTCGGAAGTCCCTGTTTCCAGCGAATGAATGCCGGAACCCGCAAGGACGTGTCGAACATGTTCGACCGTCTCTGGCGCGGGTCGCCCGCCGGAAGGTCCTTGACGCCGTTGGTTATCCAACTGGCGTTGCCTTTGTGAATGATCCCGTGATGGCCAATGTTGTAGCCGTTGTCGCTCGTGAAGACGACGATGGTATTGTCATCCATTCCCCTTCGCTCAAGTTCCGCCAGAAGGAGCCCGGCGTTTCGGTCGATACTGGTAACGTTCACCATGTAGTCATGCATCGATTTCTGGACACGCTCGGTATCGAGGTGCGGAAAGTCCGGCTCCGGAACTGGCACGGCTGCGTCACCATAGCGTGCTGCATCGCCCTCGTTATAGGGCACCCACGGCGCATGGGGATTCCGGAAATGCACCGAGAGCAGGAACGGCTGTGTCCTGGAAGCGCGCCGGATTTGCTCCAAGGCCAACTGAGTGAGGATGTCGTCGGTCAATCCTTCCATCTGCCGATCGACCCCGTCGATCTCCAACGTCGGGTCCTGCGCCGTGACACCCCCGGCGCGAAATCCCAAGAACTGCCGGTATCCGAACTGTCTCGGGTGAGACGAGTCCTGAATGCCCAAATGCCACTTGCCGACCAGGGTTGTGTCATATCCGTTGTCGGACAAATCGCGAACCCACGTCGGCAAATACGAAACAAGTCCGAGATGCGATTCGTCGCGCGTGAATGGACCGCCATTGGGGGAAAGCCAATCCGTAATCCCAACTTCCGTCCCGTAGCGACTGGTAAGCAATCCGGCGCGCGACGGGGAACAGACCGGTGTGACGACAAAGCTATTCGAGAGATTGATCGCGTCCGACGCGAACTTGTCGAGATTGGGCGTGCGCGCATTGGTGTTCCCGAGAGACCCGAGAGACCATGACGCTTGGTCGTCCGTGTAAATGAAGAGGATGTTAGGGCGAGCATGGCGTGCACCTCTGTGGGCGCACGCCACGCTCGAAGTTCCTGCCGCTGCAGAAACAAGCAACGAATTCCGAATGAACTCCCGTCTGCTCTGCATCCTGCGGCTCATATAAGCTTCCTCCTGCGATGCGCAGGCCGACACGCTAATTGGATAGCTAAACCGACTTAACGGCAGTCCACGCTCTGGATTTGGCGGAGTCAAGCACAGCGTCGCATACGTACTGCGTCTCAAGGGCTTCGCGGAAGGACGGCGAGGCCGGTTTGCCCGCGGCCAAGCATTCGAGGAAATCCGCGATTTGGTGTACGAAGCTGTGCTCGTAACCAATCTGGAGGCCCGGCACCCACCACTTGTCCATGTACGGCATGTCGCTGTCGGTAACGTGGATCGAGCGCCAACCGCGGACGATCGATTCGTCGCGGTGGTCGAACCAGCTCAGGCGATGGAGGTCGTGCAAGTCCCACTGAATCGAGGCGTGCTCGCCGTTGATCTCAAACGTGTAGAGGGCCTTGTGACCGCGCGCGTACCGCGTTGATTCGAAGGTCGCCAGCGACCCGTTATTGAAGCGCGCAAGGAAAGCACATGCGTCGTCGATTCCCACGGGCTGCTTCTTGCCGGTATCCTGGTGAACGCGCTCTTTAATGAAGGTCTCTGTCATCGCGGTGACTTCCTTCATGGAACCGTTCAGCCAAAGCGCGGTGTCGATGCAATGGGCGAGCAGGTCGCCGGTGACGCCGCTCCCTGCCGCCGTCGCATCAAGCCGCCACAGTGCCTGGCCGCCTTGGGGCAGATCGGCCGAAATCGTCCAGTCCTGCAAGAATACGGCGCGATAGTGAAAGATGCGCCCGAGCCGCCCTTCGTCGATGAGTTGCTTTGCCAACGTCACCGCGGGGATACGGCGGTAATTGTACGATATCAAATTAGGGACGCCCGCCTTCTCGATGGCTTTGACCATTTCCTCGCCTTCGGTGGCATTCCTGGCGATTGGCTTCTCGCAGATCACCATCTTGCCGGCCTCGGCTGCGGCAATCGCGATGTCGTGGTGGAGGTTGTTGGGAGCGCAGATTTCGATGAGATCGATGTCCTTGCGCGCAACCAATTTGCGCCAGTCCGTCTCAATCGATTCGTACCCCCACCGGTCTGCAAATGCCTGGGTCTTGTCTTCTTCCGGCGCGCACACCGCCTTCAATACAGGCTGGTATTCCAAGTCGAAAAAATGATTGACCTTGCAGTGGGCGTTCGTATGCGTCCGTGCCATAAAGCCATACCCGACCATCCCCACATTCAACTTC
>JBHEKO010000633.1:0-3451 GCA_041859475.1 Candidatus Hydrogenedentales bacterium | reverse complement strand
AATGGCGTGGCGGCTGTCGGCCAGCCAGCGAATAGACGTGATGTCGCCGGGATGCTCCACAATTTCTCTGAGGCACTGCCCCGAGGACACGTCCCACAGGCGAATCATCTTGTTGCCGGCGGAAACTGCGTAACGGCCGTCCGAGCTGAGGTCGACCGCATTCACCATGTCCGACAAGCGCTCGAAGTTGCGCACGCAAATGCCCCGGCGCGCATCCCACAATTTGAGGTCCCATCCGCCGGTCAGCGCGAAGTGCCCATCATCGGTCATGCAGACGGCTTCGATGGGCGCTGCGTCGCGCTCGAACGTAACCACGACCTTCTGCTCGGTCAAGTCCCAGATAGCGATCGTGTTCTCGCCGCTGAGCGCGAGGGCGTACCGGCCGCTGGGCGTTATCCGAAGGTCCTTGATGCGGTCGCCCGGACCGGTCAACCGCGTCAATTCCCACGCGCTGCGGAAGGCCCCGCGCGGCATCCGCACGTAGAGCTGCCGCCATTCCTGGAGGGCCTCCGGGGCGCGGTTCTGCCCAGCCTGGCTACGCGCCTCGCGAACGTAGCGCGCCGCGCCCAGCACGTCTCCCTGTTCGCGAGCCTTTCGCGCGCGGCGAAGGGCTTGATCGAATGCCTGTCCAACCGTGGCGACGTCTTCGCTCGTTACCGCCAGACACATTGCCGTCGGCGCCGTGTACGGCTGCTCAAGGTCCGCAATCCGCCACGTGGCAATCGTCCGATCCCGGCCCGCGGATACAATGGTATGGCCATCGCCGGAAACGGCAATCCCATTCACTTCGGACGGGTGTCCGCTGTAGGTATGGAGGCATCGTCCAGACGTCAGTTCCCACAGACGTAGCGCCCCATCGCGCCCACCCGACACGGCATGCAAGCCATCGGGCGTGAACGCTATTGCGTGAACAGGGCCGGGGTGCCCCTCCAATACGTGAAGGCACTTGCCGGTTGCGGCGTTCCAATACCGAAGCGTCCGGTCATGACTGCCGGACAGCACACGCGCCCCGTCCGGACTAATCGCAAGGGCAGATACTGCATCGGTGTGGCCTTCCATGGTCCCCATCTGCCGGCACCGGCTGATGTCCCACATCATGACGACGCGGTCGTTTCCCCCGGATACCGCCAAAGCGCCGTCGGACGAAAGCGCACATGCCTCAAGGGCGGTGCGATGTCCTTCCATGGTGTCGATACAGACCCGTTTGCCAAAGTCCCAAAGACGCAATGCACCGTCGAGCCCCGCCGACAACAGGCGCTGCCGCTCGGCGCAGAACGCGATGGATTGCACCGAGTCGCGATGCCCTTCGAGCACGCCCGCGCACCCGTCTCGGGGGATATCCCAGATGCGTATTGTGCGGTCCTGCGCCGCGGATACGGCATACCGCTCGTCGTCGGTGAGGAGCACGCACGTGATGGTGTTCTGATGCCCTTCGAACAGCCGCACGCATTGCGTCGTTTCGGAATCCCAAATCTTTACGGTGTTATCTTCACTTCCGCTGACGAGCAGCTTGCCGGTCGCGCTGCAAGCGACGCAGGTGACGGCGTCGTTGTGGCCTTCAATGCTCTGCACGTACTGACACGAACGCTGGGCTCGCTCACGAATAGTCCCGATGAGCGAGGTGACTTCCCGGCGGGTTCGTTCGGCTTCGGGCAGGGATCCGAGAAAGCGGGCGGCGGTGCGGAAATCGCCGCGCTCGGCGTGAACCTGCGCGATGAGGTAGGACGGCATCCATTCGCCGGGGTGCAGCTTCCCTACATTCAGAAGCTGCTGGAGCAACGCATCATCCGTCTTACGCCCGCTCCGCCACCGGAACAACCCCGCGTTATAGGTCGCTTCGGGATGATAGGGGTCCGATTTCAGCGCTTGGTCCCAAAGCTGCTCGGCCTGCTCGTGTCGGCCCAAGTCAAGCAGCGACATGGCGCGGTTATTCAGATTGTTGCCCGAAACCGAAGTGAACCTGGGGCGTTTTCGAGGGTAGTCCGCTCCCGCCACCTCGCGATAGCACCTTACGAGTTCGTCCGCGACCTCGTTCATGTTCTTGGGCCGCGCATCCGGACTCACCTGAAACGCCCGCCGAAGCACTTCCGCGAGACGCGGCGGCATCGGGAGCAATCCGGGGCGTTCGGCAGACTGTGCCAAGTAACGGGTCAAAACGTCCGGCGCTTCGTGTCCGCGTTTCCAGACCGTCTTGACGGTGAAGCACTCGAGGACGCAGATACCCCAGCTCCAGATGTCCGTAGCGTGCGTCATCTTTTCGCGGTTCGACTGCTCCGGCGAACAATAGCCGCGTGTCATTCCCACGAAATCGACGCCGCCCTCGCCGTTGGCCGCCGCCTCGATGGCCCGTGCCAACCCAAAATCCGTGACCTTCGCCACCCCATCTTGCGCGATAAGGACGTTCGCGGGTTTTACATCTTGATGTACGAGACCCTGATCGTGGGCGTGCTGCAACCCCCAGGCCGTCTGAATACCAATGTCCAGAATGCGGGCGACGGCGCGGCGCGGCCCCCCTTTGTACATGCGCCCATCCTGGATGCAATGCCACATGGAACGTCCGTCTACGAATTCCGCGAACACGCGAGGGACACCGCCGAGCCGGCGCACGTAGTAACAACTCACCACGTGCGGGTGCAGACCAAGGTTCACCCACGTCTCGCATTCCTTCTCGAAATTGCGGGCGCCCTTCTCCCGCAGCAACGTGCGCGCCCGCGGGCTCTTGACCGCCAACGGCATGTTCCAGCCGCGGTGGAGTACTTTGTAGACCTTGCCCATCCCTCCTTCACCGAGGAGATCGGTCACTTCATAGACATTGAGAATAACGTCGCCGATGTTCCACTCGACAGCCACGCCATCCGGGCCGATGGACTTGCCCATCTGGATTTCTTCGTCCGTCTGGCCATTCAGGGCGAGAGGCGAGACCTTGTCCCGAGTGGCGAGCACCTTGCGCCCGCACTCCGCGCAGGCACCCTCTACCCCGATTTGCTTTTCCTCGATCAGCAACTCGGCGCCACATGGGCAGATATACCTAAATTGGACGGGCGGCATGAGTTCCTTCACTGTCGACAAAGGACGATAAGGGCAAATTCACAGGAGTTAAATGCAACTTCATTCCTGTTGAGTTTAGTATAGCAGGCAAGAGTGCCCGCGCGAAATGGGGAGCAACCACACGATTCGTCGCATGCGCGCTAGCTTGCGAATCGCATTCTCGATATTCGGCGGTGCGTATCCCAAGAATAGCAGCTCCCCGAGCCGGTGAAGGCTCGGGGAGCTTTACGTGTTCTCCAACTCGCCAACAAGGCGCCCGGATGCCCTAAGCGCGAGCCTGGGCACTAGCCGTGTTGACTATAGAAGAGCGAATGCGTTGCCGATCTCCTTGCTGAACGGACCGTTTGGATCGGGATACTTCTGAAATTCCACGTGTCCGTCTAGATACAGGGTGTTACCGCCC
>JBHEKO010000483.1:0-9326 GCA_041859475.1 Candidatus Hydrogenedentales bacterium | reverse complement strand
CACCGTCGCCGCAAGGAGCTTCACATTGGAAAGGGAGGTGAACAGCTTGAGCACTTCCGTTCGGAATCGGACCACTTCCTGCTCCGGCACGTGGGCGATCATCTTGATGATGACCTCCCGCTTGGCAACGTCGCGCGGGGTGAGGTCTTGGGCTTCCGCGTACTCCAGCATCTTGCTCTCGAGACGGCGCGTTTCAAGATAAGCCTCAAGCGAGTGCGCGCCAGCTTTGACCGCGGACGGGAACATGATTCCCAAGCGCCACACGGTCTTCACAGCCATCATCATCAGCGGCGTAAGGCGCCGGGGCGAGCGGATCACCACGCCCATGTGGTCGAACGCGGCATCCAGCTTCTTGCGCTGCTCCGACTCGGGGTAGATGCACTCCAGGAAGTAGTCGCGTAAGAGTTCGATCTTGCGCTCGGATATGGCCCGGAAGTCGCCGAATCGCCGGACATTGTCCAAGAGATAACGCCCGCGCAATTGCTCGCGGTACCCGTCGATGACGGCATATTTCAAGGTCGTATCGTTGGCAGGCATCACTACTTCTCGTTGGTGGGCGCAGTAGACGAAGCATCGCGCGCCGACCCCAACACTTTATCACATAGTCCGGGCTTGAGGCGATTGGCGTGAGGCCCTGTATTCGACACGGTGTAAAGCGTAGCTTGACGCAAGACGGCGCGTGGTGGATAATACGTCATATGAAGATCCGAAGTGTGCTTCATCGGGGATTGCGGCGCTTCATGGAGCGTGACGATGCTTCCTGTTTGGCTTCGAATGTGGTGGAAAAGGTCCGAAACATCCTGACGTTCTTGCAGGAAATGGACAGTGTTCAGGAGCTTCGGGATATTCCGAGTTGGAAGGCGCATCAACTCACCGGCGCCCGCAAGGGAACGTGGAGTCTTAGCGTCACGCGGAATTGGCGTATAACGTTCAGAATCGACGAAACTGGGAAAGAAATCCTCGATCTGGATTACGAGGACTATCATTGAGAGGGATTGGACCGATGCAGCGTATGGCACGACCGTCGCATCCTGGACAGTTTGTCCGGATGGAAGTCATAGATCCCCTGAACATCACGGTAACCGAAGCCGCCAAGGCGATGGGCGTCACTCGCCCGGCGCTCTCTGCCCTCTTGAATGGACGCACTTCGCTGTCGCCGGATATGGCGTTGCGAATCGAGAAGGCCTTTGGTCCCAGAATGGACACGCTGCTTAGGATGCAGACGGCCTTCGATATTGCGAAAACGCGCGACCGGGCCGGCGAGATTAAGGTGAAACGGTACGTGGTTCCCGCAGGCGTAGGCTGAAAGCGCCGTTCGCGCTCCTTCCGGGCCACTTGGCCCCAAATAATATGGTACACTTCGTCGGGGGTAGTGGGGCGACTGAATTCCTGGGGCTGAAGCGATTCTTCTTCGGAGACGGACGACGTTGGAGGTCCGGAGAAGATGCGCTATCTACTTGTTCTATCAATCGTTGTGACGGCGTTGTGTGCCGGCTGTCCTTCGGGAGACGGTGGAACGCCGGGAGGGGGCGGAGGCGGGGACGATACCGGCATTGACGGCATCGTCAATGGGAGTCTGAACGGGGCGCAGGTCTTTCCCGCCGACAATTCCTGGAACGTCGCCATCGACACGCTTCCCGTCGATCCCAATTCCGACACATTAATCGACAGCATTGGCAGGAACGACCCGGTGCATCCCGATTTCGGTGCGAATTGGAACGGCGGTCCCTTTGGGATTCCATATATCCTCGTGCCGGGAAATACGCCAGGCAAAGCCGTCGAGTTCGAGTACGACGACGAAAGCGATCACGAACTGTACCCGATTGCACGCAACACGCCCATTGAGGGCGGGGCACATGCAGGCGGCGACCGGCACATGATCATGATCGACCAAGACAACTGGATTCTCTACGAGTTGTATCGCGTCTATCCGCCCACGCATTCGGGCGGTGCATACGACGCGGGTTCCGGGGCTATCTTCGATCTGAACTCCAACGCGTTGCGCCCAGCGGGCCGGACATCCGCCGACGCGGCAGGCCTGCCTATCTTCCCCGGTCTGGTGCGATACGACGAAGTGGTCGAGCAAGGCGAGATCAAGCACGCGCTACGGTTTACCGTGAACCAGACGAGGCGCGCCTACGTTCATCCTGCGCGGCATTACGCGAGTGACAATACCAGCGCCTCGCTTCCGCCCATGGGCATGCGCGTCCGGCTGAAGGCAAATTTCGATATCTCCGGCTATCCGGAATCGGCGCAAGTCATCCTGCGGGCGCTCAAGAAATACGGAATGATGCTGGCCGACAACGGCAGCGACTGGTACATCTCGGGCGCTCCGGATGCGCGGTGGAACGACGAGGAAATCAACACGCTTAAGCAACTCACCGGCGGCGATTTCGAGGTGGTGCAGATGGGGGCGATCGTCACGGAGTAAAGAGCCGGCTGGAAGCCGGCGATACGATACAGGTCATTCCTGTGGTTTGCGGCGGAGGATGTAGAACGTGCCGCTTGCTTTGGCGATGAGTTCCTCGCCTGAGCGGACTTCCGATTCGAGGAAGGCGACGCGGTTGCCTTTGCCGATAACGCGCGTCTCGCACGTAATGGCCCCCGAAGAAACGGCCTTGAAGTAGGTCATCTTGATTTCGAGGGTGGCGCAATCCAGTCCATCCTCCAGTCCCGCCAACACCGCGAGCGCCATGCTCGTATCGGCGAGCGTGTATTGCGCGCCGCCGTGAAGCACGCCGCCCGCGTTGAGGTGGCGCGGCGTAATCTCCAAATGGCATACCGAACGGCCCGGCTCAACGTGGGAAACGGTCATGCCGACCATTCCCGCGAAGTAGTCGTTGAGAATCTCGTTGACGTTCTGGGTGTCCAGTTTCATGGGGCGTTCCTTGTATCGTCGTTGCGGCGAGGGGAACGATACACCTCCGGCGCGCGAGATGCATCCGGCCGCGTTGCAATGCGGGCGTCAAAGCGATCACACTCCCTCTATGGGTAAAGCGAAAACCAGACTCCTTGAGGTCGATCTGTACGCGCCGCTCCGCGACTATCTTGAGGCGCAAGGGTACACCGTGCGCAGCGAAGTCAACGGCTGCGACGTGGTCGCCGTGAAGGGCGACGACCTCATCGTGGTCGAGTTGAAGCGCGCCTTCGGAATTGGACTGCTGGTTCAGGCCGCGGAACGCCAGCGCATCAGCGACTCCGTCTATGTCGCCATTCCACGACCGGATACGGGTCTGGCGTCGAAGCGATGGAAGGGAACGCGCCATCTCCTGCGCCGTTTGGAATTGGGGCTCATCCTCATCGCGCCGCGATCCCGCGCGCGCAAGGTCGAGATTGTCTTTCACCCTACCCCGTTCGATCGGAAGAAGCGCAGTCAGAAACGGCGTGCCGTCCTCGAAGAGGTCGCCGGACGTTCGGGCGACTACAACCAAGGCGGGAGCACGCGGCGCAAGTTGATGACGGCGTATCGCGAGAGCGCCATCCGAATTGCAGTCTGCCTGGAGCGTTTCGGGCCTCTATCGCCCAAACGCCTGCGCGCCTTGGGCACGGGATCCAAGACGACCGGCATCCTTTACGACAATGTCTATGGTTGGTTCGAGCGCGTTGGGCGTGGCTTGTACGCCTTGAGCGCGCAGGGCAAGAAAGAGTTGGGGCAATACCAAGATCTTGTGGCCGCGTTCAGCGCGGAGTTGCCCGAGCCGATGGGCGATTGACTTGGCTTTTCTATGGGCAGGCACGGACCAATATGGACCGGAAGAAACAAGAAACAGGGGGCGGTAGTCCGCCCCCTGTCGATTCATTGGAACTGGTTAGCAGGGAAGCTCCCAGCCCTTTCGGTATTCTTTGCTGACGATTTCGCTGGCATTGCGCACGTTGGTGACGACCCCCTTCGTGTTGTCCCAGCGCAGTTTCTTTCCCGACTTCACGACGAGGTTTCCGAAATTGACCATCTCCGTGAAGGGACCTGCGTAGTCGAAGTTCGAGCAGGAGGGTTCGCCGCCCTTGCAGGCATCGAGCCAATTCTTCGCATGGTCCTCACCGGGGATGCGCGGGAGATAGGGTGTCGGCTTCTTGTAATCGAGCATCTTCTCGTCGGGCATAAGGCGCGGATTGCCGCCGTATTCGCCCTGCGTGATGATGCCCTTCTCGCCGACCAGGAATGAGCCATTCATTTGCTCGTCGCCCAGCACCTGATTCTCGGGGATGCCCGCGGGACGCTTCGGGCGGTTGTAGACCTCTTCGCCGGTCTTCTCGTCCTTCCAGTGCCCGTCATACCAATACACGTCCACGGGACCCATGTTGCCACGCGCGGGGAAGCGGTACTTGATGGTGCTGGAGATCGGGAATGTCTCGGAGTTGCGACCCTTTTGAAACACGACCTCGACGGTGAAGTACGGGGCTTCCACCAGCTTCAGCGACATGTAGACTGGGTCCATGATGTGGCAGGCCATATCGCCGAGGGAGCCGCCGCCGAAGTCCTGCCATGCGCGCCAATCGTGGGGGCAATAGCCCCTGTTGTAAGGACGCCACGGGGCCGCGCCAATCCAGCGATCCCAGTCGAGATTTTCGGGTTGAGTCACGGGAGGCAAGGGTTCACCCATCCCTTGATTCTTCCACACGGGGCGGTGCGTCCAGACGTGGGCTTCCGTGACTTGGCCAATCGCGCCGGTCTCAATCATTTCGCAAAGCTCGCGAACGCCGTTCCCCGAATGGCCCTGGTTGCCCATCTGCGTGGCGACCTTCATCTCGCGGGTGGTGTTCGATAGCAACCGTGCCTCGGCGACGGTATGCGTGAGCGGTTTCTGAACATACACGTGCTTGCCGAGCTTCATGGCCATATACGCGGCGGGCGCATGCGTGTGGTCGGGCGTCGAAATCGTGACCGCGTCGAGTTCCGGCAATTCCTCCAGCATAATGCGATAGTCGCGGTACTTTTTTGCATTGGGTATGCGCGCGAAAGCCTCCTTCGGACGATCCCAATCCGGGTCGCACAACGCGAGGACGTTTTCATTCGTGCACGCCATAATGTCGCTGAAGCCCTTTCCGCCCGCGCCGATGGCCGCGACATTGAGCTTCTCGTTTGGAGAGAGCTTTCTCGGTACGACTTTCGCCGTGTTGGGAGCTGCAGCAGCCTTGGAAAAGGTCATAACTGCCGAGGTTGTGGTTGCCATGAGGAAGGCCCTGCGGGTCAGAACATGCTTGCCCATACGTTGAATCCCCTATTGCCGTGGTGGCCGCTTTGCGCCGTATCGTGAGCGTCGCGCGAGAGAGCCGATGCTCCTTTCGAACGCATTACTATAGGGATCGAGAAGGTAGCATCGCAACAGTATTGAGAGAGGGGGGGACACGAAGGGCCTTTGATTGCAGTGACCCCCTCAGGGAACTCGGTCGCCAATTCGGGGATAACAAGAGAAACAAAGATTACGCGTCTTGTCTTGCGTCGCGCTTGTGGCCGTCCGTTCGCGTTCGCCAAGGTGTGCTGCTGACGCCCCTTTTCCAATGATTTGGCCGGGCTAAGGCGGCATGCACGTGCTCTGGATAGCGGACAAGGGCGCAAAGGACAAAAGATGCACGGGTGACGCATCGCACGACGCTCCCTTCTCGGACGTACACCGAGTATGCCATGGAGTTTATGTCGGAGGCCGCCAAATGCTATAGTGTACGGCTATGTTGCGTTTTGGAAGGCAATTTTGAGGATTTAACCTCCCAAGACTTCATTGCGATGGGCGGAGGACGACCATACATGCGGTGGATGAGTTTTGTAGTACTGATGTTGGCTGCCGTTGTGTGCGCCGCGCAGGAAGCGCCAGCCCCAGCGCCTGCCGCGCCTCCCGCCGCGCCTGCGCCTGAAGCGACACCGCCCGCGCCTGCGCCCGCCCCTGAGGCTGCACCTGCACCGGAGCCTGCGCCTGAAGCGACACCGCCCGCGCCCGCCCCTGAGGCTGCACCGGCGCCTGCGCCCGCTCCAGAGCCGGCTCCCGCTCCCGCACCGGAACCCGCGCCAGCACCCCCGGCGGAACAGCCTCCCATGTCAGAACAACCCGCACCGGCGCCTGCGCCCGCACCTGCGCCCGCACCCGCACCCGCACCAGAGCCTGCACCTGCACCGGCACCTGAGCCTGCACCTGCACCAGAGCCTGCACCTGTACCTGCACCCGCACCAGAGCCTGCACCTGCACCGGCTCCAGCGGTTCCACAACCAATTGCGAATCCCGCGTTGCCTGTCTTCGAACGCGTGTTTGGCGATATGGCTAAATTGGACCCGGCTATGGTCGCGCAGGTGAAAGCGCTGGAACCCGGAAAGCTGCAGTACGTTGACGCGAATCAGGACGAGAAGCCCGAAGAAGTCTGGTTCATCGATCCGTCGCCGAGAATACCCGCGCAGTACCAGCCGGTATTGGTGCGCGCCATCGACGAAGACAACGACCTTGCCAAAGGCAGGCATCCCGACCAGGACAGCGACGTGTATGTCGCCGACTGGAATGCAGACGGTATCGTCAACGCGATTGTCGATTATACGGACATCAACGACGATCAGGCCGTGGACGAGACGGCCATGTATTTCGCTGGCGGGCCGACGGGTGCGCCCGAGAACGCACTGATGGTCTGGTGGGGAAAGGATATCGGCGGGGATCACCTGCTCTGGTACAGCGTTGCATACACTTATTTTCAAGATCTTTGTCAGTGGAATTGCCACTTCAGCGGCGACGAGATGTTCAGCGCATTTATCCTGACGCCGGAAGCGCCCGAGTGGGTGCCAGTGTTTGAGAATCCCTTTGTGTTTTACGACCCCGATCGCGATACGGCGAGTGAAGAAGCGATTCGATATGAATTCGTGGATGGCGCGCTGAAGTCGTACCGGCACAGCTTCGACGCCGACAACGACAGCACGCGCGAGTTGCCTCACGACTACGACGTTTCCGTGACGGCGTATGCCCCCGAGAACACACGCATGGCCGAAGCCGATACGCAACGCGTAACCTTGCGCGGCATTCAGTCGCAGCCCATTCTGACGCACCCCGCGGCGGCGGCGATGGGCGCGGGTATTTCGTGGACGGTGAAGATGCTGACGTGGGACGAGAACGACGACAATGTCGATGGCGACGGCAAAGCGGAGCGCAACGAGCGTTGGGAAGGCGTCATCGCGAAGGGGAGCGACGGGTTTCCGCAGGCAGGCGGCCCAAGTTGCGGCGCGTTCAACAAACGGTACGAGCTTGACCCGAAGAGCGATAAACCCGTGCGTGTGTATTTTCGACCCGCGGACCATCGGATTCACTTGTTCGGCGCGAAGAAATCCTGGCTCGACGTCGATGCAGACGAAGACGGCCAGCCCGACATGAAATACGCGATGTCCGATTCGAATGGCGACGGAATCGTGGATACGTGGAGTATCGACGTTGGGGCCGAGGGGACGGCGGACGACACGTGGCAGGCCGCGGACGCGACCATCGTCGATCTGGGCTGGAACTGGGGCGAGGTGAACACGGTGTATAGCGGCGCCCTTGCCGCGGACGCGCCGGTGTTGTTCGCCCTATCGCAGCGATTGGAACAGGCGTTGGCGGCCAAGGGCGTCGACCCGGCAACCGACCCCGTGGTGCAATTGGTACGCACGGGCTTTGCGGCGCCCACGTTCGACGATGCGCGGCGGCGCAAGTATCTGGCCAGCGAGGAAACACGCGTCTATTACTTCGGTTTGATACGCGACAGGATGATCGCGGCACTCAAGAAAGCACACGATAACGCCGCATTCTGGCAAGGCTTCAACGAGGCCCGCGGCCGCGGCGACTACGCGAAAATGCGCGAATTGACCGAGAAGGAATTTGCGCTGACGGCCGAGTTGCCCGCCTATCCGGATTGGGTGACTGCCCGGCGGAATGAGCTGCCGCCGACGCCGCGCGTGGCGTGGGCCCAGGATTGGGCGACCGACAATATCGGCTGGGAATCCGAGAAGATTGCCTACCGGGCGTATTGGGGACAGATTGATTTCTACGGCAAGAAGAAGGACATGCTTCTTCTGCCCGGATTGAAGGCCGACGGAGTCGAGCGGGAACAGGACTGGGGCATGGACGCGTTGTTCGTGCGCGACACCGCAGGCTGCGGCGGCGTGACGCTCTATGTGAATGGCAAGGCGTTTCCGGTGCGCAGCCCTCAAGGCGTCGGCGCGGCGACGTTCACAAAAGGACTCGTCGAGCAGACGAACGACAAGGTTACCGTCGAGGTGAAAGCCGCTAATGTGGGGCCTGAAGGGGCCGCCTATACCGTTCGATTGCGGTTCACCGCCTTTGCCGGCCGTACGGATTCCGCGGTCGAAGTCCTGGTCGAGGGCGGAGCGCCCGAGGATAAGATAGAGCTTGGAATCGCATTGACGCGCTTGACGCATCAAGATTTGGTCGTCGATACCGCGGCGGGCGTATTCGGCGTGAAAGGCGAGCAATCGTACTATGTCGGCTCTGTCGGCATGGGCGTGGTATATCCGGTGTCGCGTTTTCTTCGGGTATCGAATCCCGCCAGCGAGAACGAGGTCGTGCTGGGCATCGAGAAGGCCGTGCCCGTTGTTTACCATATCGTCGCCGATTGGCAGCGCGGACGGCAGTATCCGGCTGCTCCGTCTACGGGAGACTGGCTGGAAGAGTTGCGGCGTCTTGCGCGGCAGGCCGCCCTGAAGTAGGCGCGGGCGAGGCGGCGAATCCTTCTGTAGTACGTGTATTCTACGGAAGGCGAAGCCGCTGCCATTGCTTGGCACCCTCTCGCACCGCTCCTAGAATAAGCTGCTCTGCGCGACGCAAAAGGCCTTTGTTCCCCGGCGCCCTTTGCAGGGCTGTGCGTCGCGGATACGAGACGAACCGGTTGAAAATTCTGCTAACTTCACAGGAAGATTCCCCTACATGACACCGAATCCCAGAGATGCCCAACCCGGTGGGACAAGAAGGAGCCTTCTGAGCCGCCCCGAAGCCGCCGGGCCTCCCGGAATCCGCCGCGACTCGGCAGCCGGGTCTAGACGCCGAATTGGGCAGTTGCTTGTGGACGCCGGATTGGTCGAAGAACGGCAGCTTCAGCGGGCTCTCAAGGCGCAGGAAGAAAAAGGCGGCAAGATCGTCGAGATTCTAATCTCGCAGGGCTCTCTGGACACGGATCAGTTCGTGGATTTTCTCGCCCGCCAGCCGGGGGTGGCGAGTCTGGATCTTTCTCACTACGAAGTTGCGCGCGACTTGGTGCAACTTGTGCCTCGCGAAATCGCGATACGGCACGAGATGTTCCCGATCGACCGAATGGGCCGTCTTCTCACGATTGGCATGGTCTGCCCCCTCGATTCGGCAACGATCCGA
>JBHEKO010000412.1:0-3657 GCA_041859475.1 Candidatus Hydrogenedentales bacterium | reverse complement strand
CGCACAGTCCAACGATACCCAATGCAAGCCCCGTTCCCCCGGCTAGCCAGAACATATCGAATCCGCGCAACACGTCCACGCTGAGAATTCGATCGTTCACGGCGTCTGCTTTCGCGTCTGTGATATCGGCGCTCATCGTCTTCCCCCTGGCAATACATCTCTCCACGGCACGCAGAGATACCCTCTCTGCAAAGGCGAAAGTATGGACCTCCAAAACGAAGATCTTCAATTGCTTTGAATTCCACCGCGATCTCCCGTATAAGGTGCGCCTATGAACATTCAAATGATCGGTGCGGGAAGTTGGGGGCTGGCGCTCGCGCGGCTGTTGGCGGCGAACGGGCACGACGTGCGTCTGTGGTGCCGCGAAGAAGACGACCCCGATGCGTTGCGGAAAACACGGCAAAGCCGCTATTTCCTGCCCGGCGTGACGTTGCCGGACCGCGTGGACGTATCCCGCGACGTCGACGAGGCCAGCGATATCGCCGTGTTGGCCACGCCGTCGCACGCGATGCGGACCGTGGCGGCGGGCTTTCGGTTCTCGCCGCGAACAATTCGCGTCAGTGTTGCCAAAGGCATCGAGAATGACTCGCTTGCCCGGATGAGCCAAGTCATCGAGGAAGTCAGCGGACCGTGTGCCGTGACGGCGCTCTCCGGTCCAAGCCACGCCGAGGAAGTAGCGCGCGATCTGCCTGCCTCGGTCGTTGTCGCGGGAACGGACCAGGAAGCGTGCTCGCGCGTGCAGTCGGCATTCGTCGGGCGCGCCTTTCGCGTATACACAAGTCCGGACATCGTGGGCGTCGAACTCGGGGGAGCGTTAAAGAACGTCATCGCGATTGCCGCGGGCGTTTGCGACGGATTTGGTCTGGGCGACAATGCCAAGGCGGCGTTGATGACGCGTGGCCTCGCGGAGATGGCCCGCCTGGGCGTGGCGATGGGCGCGGACCCGTTGACCTTCGCGGGGCTGAGCGGTATGGGCGACCTAATCACGACCTGCGAAAGCAAACACTCTCGAAACCGTGCCGTCGGAGAGAAGATTGCCGAAGGCATGAGCCTCGACGCGATCTTGGCGTCGTCGCCGATGGTCGCGGAAGGCGTGCGCACGGCGCGGTCGGTGCATGCGTTAGCAGGGCGCGCGGGCGTTGAACTGCCCATTGCGGAGCAGGTTTATCGGGTGCTATTCGATGGGGCGAACGCGCGCGAGGCGATCGAAGCGCTTATGGGTCGCGACGCGAAGCCCGAGCGCGGCTGATTCGCTCGGCTTCTTCGATAGCCGCTTCATCGAGCAGTGTCCGCTCAATCTCTTCGACGCGATAGCCGGCCACTTCGGCAGCGGCGAGCACGTCGCGCGACCAAACGAACCAACGTTCCACGAGAGCCGCGCAGGCCTTCGGGTCCTTGTTCAATGAACGCATGGCAAACGCCGACTGCTCCAGCGTTATCCAATAGAGAGCGGATTCGAGGCGTTCCCGGTTCACATAAACTACGCCCTCGAATTCGTTAATTCCCAGAACATTCCGGGCGGAGGAGGTCTCGAACAGCATCTTCGCCAACGCGGACTCATCGGGGGAGCTGTACCCAACCGCAAGCAACAAGGCGAGCAATTCGACGTCGGTTTGCGCCTCCCAGTCTCCGCGGCCCAGTGCCACAAAGAGCTGCTTGATTTCAGGCACGAGCAACCAATGATCCAGCCAGTCTTCGGATCGCACATGAACGGCCGTGCCGTGCAACGCATCGTCGACAGGCCGCAGGATTGCCGAAGACAACGGAAGCCTCCAGAAAAGCGTCCAATCTTCGCTGTCGTTTTCGGGGATGGGACCAAGGAGGTAATCGGCAACCAGCGCAGGCAATTTCAGCGCCGCGAGCTTCTTGGCGAACATGCGCACATCGGCGATTTGCGTTTCGATTTCGGCCACAATCTGCGGTGTATTGAGCGGCACGTGCGAATACTCCGCCAGCACCTTCAGGAATTCCTCCAGCGAGGCGGCGACTGGCGCCCAGACCTTTTTCGCCGCTGGTTTCCCAAAGGGCTTTCCAGCCAGTGCACACAGAGAATCCGCGTTCAGGACGTTGCGAAACGCGTCCGTAAAGGGCGCCAACACGAGGGAACGCTTCGCGAGTTCCACGCTTGGAACGCCGCGCCCGCCGAGGTGCCACGCAATTTCGCCCCAGGATCCGTCCATGTCGGCGACTTCGCGGAAGTCGAGAAACACGTGATATTGATAGCCGCACAGATGGACGAACAATCCCTCTTCGCAAAGCTGTTTGCCGGAACGAATGTACTCGAGTTGGTCGCGGTGGTCGCGAAACACATAATAGACGCCGTCGTCGCCGCGCAGCCCCAAGGACTCGGCAAGCGACTTCGTCACGACGGTGCCGTCGTCGCCGCGTCCGGTATTGATGCCCGTCGAATCCTTGATCCAGCCCTGCGTCGTGCTAAAGGCATTGTTGTAAAAGACGACGGAGCGCTGGTCGCCTGCGCGGTTCGAATATGCGAACACGTTTTCGTCGACGCTTCCGTTGTCGGCGTGAAAATCGTAGAACGCGAAGTGCTGTACGCCGCTGAACAAGTAGCGGCGGCGGCTAAGCGGGAAGACTTCGCGTTCGTGCCGTGCCACCAGTTCCTCGTCGACCAGTTCGTCCCAGTAGGCGCGCCGATACTCCATGCCGTATTTCTCGGTGAAGCCTTCGATCTGTCCATGCCCGAACATGGGCAGGCCGGGCAAGGTCACCATGAGGAGCGACACGCCGATGTACTTATCCCCTTTTCCGAACTGCTCCACGGCGGTGCGTTCGTCGGGATTGTTCATGAAGTTGACGAATCGCTTGAGCACTTCCGGGCTGAATTCCAGCACGTTGCGCAGCGTTTCGCGGTAGTTCGCGTTTTGCTCCATCTTGAGCATATTCATGAACGCGCTGTTGTACACGCGGTGCATGCCGAGCGTGCGCACGAAGTAGCCTTCCATAAGCCAGAAGGCTTCCGCGAGCAACAACGTGTCGGGGGCTTCCAGCGCGACGCGATCCACAACTTCGCGCCAGAACTCCTCGGGCATGTGGGCGTCGAAATCGATCCGGCTCATCCCATGTTCCGCGCGAGAAGGTATCGCTCCGGCGTCGCCAGGCTTGGGAAACCAGAGCCGCTGGTAATGCTTCTTCGCAAGCGTCATGGCGGCGTCGAAGCGGATTACGGGGAAACGGCGCGCCACGTGCAGGATGGTCTGGATAACCGCCTCGCGCACTTCCGGCATCAGATAGTTCAACTGGGCCGTGTCGTTCCAAGGCATGCTTGTGCCGTCGTTGCCGTGATAGATGTACTTGGTATCGCCGGTCCAATTGTCGACGCGCTTGAACACGACCGCGGCGTCCCGGTGCGTCCAATAGCCATCTTCGATGTAGAGTCCGACGCGCGGGTCGCGCGAAAGATTGGCGCCCGTGAATTGATACCCGGGGTACGGCGGGTAATCGAGTTGAAGGAACCAATTGGGGTGCTCGACAACCCAACGGGAGTAGATGCCCATATGGTTGGGCACCATGTCGCTGGCGAGCCGGAGCCCGCGTTGCGCGGCGCGGTCGCGCAGGTTCTGATAGGCCTGCTCGCCGCCCAAATCGTTCGCGATGTCGTAGTCGTAAAGGGAATAGGCGGAAGCCAATGCCTCGGGA
>JBHEKO010000301.1:0-6908 GCA_041859475.1 Candidatus Hydrogenedentales bacterium | reverse complement strand
ATTCGCAAAGTCCCAGAAATACGTGTGATTGCCGGGGAACGTGGGTTCGAGTCCCATCTGCCCAGTCAACTCGTAACCAAGATACGGGCCATAGAAAAGACCATGACGGCACCGTGCATACGCTTCCGGCAAACGCGTCTTGATGAAGTACAGCACCTTCGCCATGTTGCAGAAACCGATGTCCGCCGTGCATGTTTTCCGGTGCAAGTCTTCCCGCGTCCCGAAGACCTCGTAAAATTCCTCCTGCACCTCGGCCCCTCGCGCGCTCGTATACGATATGACCGGATGCGCGAGATTCCCCGCCTCGTCCAATACCGCAAACGTCGCCCCATGCGTCGTGATCGCAATCGATTCGATGCGGTACTGCTTCGCAAGCCGCTTCAACGCATCGCGGAACCAACTCAAGAGCCGCTCCGTATCTTCGACTTCAATATCGCCGAGCATGTACGGTTCGATGGGCGTACGCTCATCGGCCAGAACATTAAACGCCCGATCATAGATGCTGACCTTCTTGTTGGTCTTGCCAACATCCAGCACTGCAACTACGGATTCAGCCACGGCTTTACCCCCCTCAAAAACGCTCTAGCGTCTTCCTGTATCGTTTTGCACAAGCCCGCTCACTTCTTTCGTACTGCAATCTATCATCTTCTTGCATCTCTTCGCAGAATTTTTTGCTGCGAAATCATCAAGTGGTTTGAATCCCACAGGCTTCTAGCCGCGGCGAGAAAGTGCACCTTTCATCTTGTGAATCATGTCGATTCAACTCGCCTCTCTTTTCGACTACGTTCTCTCTTTCGTCGTTCGTGTGCTTCGTGGTTCCTGCTCTTCATTCTTCATCCGCGTCATCCGCGCTATCCGTGGTGAAGTCTCTTGAGGTTGCGGCTCTGCTGCGCTGTGCGCTTCGTACTACAATCCAGCAACTTCTTCGTCTTCTTCGCGGAAGTTCACTCCCTATTCAGTTCTCTTCTGCGTTCTCTCGCGGCGAAGCCTCTTCCGCAATTCCCCGTGGTCCCAGTGTTTCCCGTGGTTTGAAACTCTTCCTACGTGATTGACTCTCTTCCCGGTCTTCATCACTGTTCATCGGTGTGTATCGGTGGCCGAGTCTCATGGATTGCAGCCCTGCTGCGCTGTGCCTGTCCGTACCCGTCCGTGTTCGTCCGTGTTCGTCCGTACTACTGACTGTCAATTTCGCCGATTCTTTCGCGGAAGTTCGTCCTATGCTCTTCTCCGCGTTCCTCTGCGATCTTTGCGGCTCTGCGTTGAGATTGTTCCTGTTTTGGTTGCGGCTCTGCTACGCTGTGCGCTTCGTGTGTTTCGTGGTTGAATCTCTATGATCGCAGTTATTGCAGCACCGTGGCTTCAGATAGCCCCAAGGTGCTTCCGCGTCGCGAACTACACGGCCATGGGCGCGTGAATCATACCGCGAGCTTCGCACCGTTTCACCTGGCGGGCCATTCGCTCGGATAGCAGCGAGATTTCGCCCATGCTTCGAATGGTTCGATACGCTTCGAGTATCGGCGCGCCCTTGGGCGAGCGGCATGGCTGCAACACGTAGCGGTCCGCTCCCGTCACCCGCTCGGCCATCTCGAGAATATCCTCTTCCGTGAACCCGGGCAAGACCGTCGTCCGAAATTCGTGCGCGACTCCGCTGCGAAGAATCGCCCGAATGCTGTCGTCGATCGCTTCCTGGTCGACCGACACCCCGCAAACTTCATCGTACTTCGCCCGCGGTGCCTTGATGTCCATGGCGACAAAGCTCAGCCTGCCGCTGTTCAAAAGCGATTCCAATACACGGGGGCGCGTCCCGTTCGTATCCAGCTTCACGGGATATCCCAAGTCGCGCACGCAACCGATGAAGTCCGGCAACCCGGCCTGAAGCGTCGGCTCGCCGCCGCTGATGACAACCCCATCAAGAAAGCCGCGACGTTCCTCAAGCAGCGTCAACACCGACTCCCGGTCGATGAGGTGCGGCGAACCGCAGAGCGACTCGCGGTTGTGGCAATAGTGGCAATTCAAGTTGCAGCCGGGCGCAAAGACGACAGCGGCCATCTTGCCTGGCCAGTCGACCAGGGAGCATTTCTCTACTCCCGCGATGTTCACCGGTGCGTCATCTCCAGCGCCGTATTCTCCGTCTCCAACAGCGTAAACTTCGTGCGCTCGAAATACTCCGCCTTCTTGCCGTCATTGTAATTGGCCACGGGCCGTAGGTACCCCGTAACCCGCGACCACACTTCCGTTTTGCTACCGCACGTCGGGCATTCGAACTGCTCGCCGCGAAGGTAGCCATGGGTCGTGCAGATACTGAACGTGGGCGTAATCGAAATATACGGAAGCTTGAATTGCGTGAATACCTTCTTCAGCAAGCTCTTGCACACTTCGGGGTCATCGATGCTCTCGCCCAAATACGCGTGAAGCACCGTTCCCCCCGTATAAGCGGACTGCAATTCGTCCTGCAATTGCAGTGCCTCGAAGAGGTCATGCGTGTATCCCACCGGTAGCTGCGTCGAGTTCGTGTAGTACGGCGTCCCGTTGCCCGCCGCCTTGATGTTGGGATACTTCTGCCGGTCGAGCCGCGCCAGCCGGTAAGCCGTACCCTCGGCGGGCGTCGCTTCGAGGTTGTACACGTGACCCGTCTCATCCTGCATCTTCACAAGCATATCCCGAAGGAATTCCATCACCTCCATCGAGAACGCCTGGCCCTCCGGCGAGCCAATGTCCGTCTCCATCAGATTCTCAAGGGCCTCGTTCATGCCCACGATGCCGATCGTGCTGAAGTGGTTGTGCCAATACTCGCCCGTTCGAATCTTGCTCTGTCCGAGATAGTGGGCCGAGTACGGATACAGCCCGCGCTCCGTCTGCTGCTCGATAATCTTCCGCTTGATCTCAAGCGACGTCTTGGCGACTTGCGCCATGATCTCCAAGCGCTCGAAAAATTCCTTGCGCGATTTCGACTGGTATCCAATCCGCGGAAGGTTGATCGTCACCACGCCCACCGACCCCGTCAACGGATTGCTGCCGAACAGGCCGCCGCCGCGCTTGCGCAGCTCCGTCGTGTCCAAGCGTAGACGGCAACACATGGAAATCGCGTCTTCCGGCGACAAATCGGAGTTGATATAGTTGGCAAAATAAGGAATGCCATACTTGCAGGTCACCTGCATGAACGCATCCACCGCCGGTGAGTCCCACTTGAAGTCCTTCGTGATATTGATCGTCGGGATGGGGAACGTGAACACGCGGCCCTTCGAGTCGCCTTCCATCATCACATCGCAGAACGCGCGGTTGAAGAGATCCATCTCCTCCTGGAAGTCCCCGTAGGACGCCTCGCGCAACTCGCCACCGATAATGACGGCCTGATCGCGCAACGCCGCCGGGACCGTAATGTCGAACGTGAGGTTCGAGAACGGGCACTGGAATCCAACGCGCGTCGGTACATTGATGTTGAAGATGAACTCTTGAAGGCTCTGCTTGACCTGCTCGTACGTAAGCCCGTCGTACCGGATGAACGGCGCACAATACGTGTCGAAGCTCGACCACGCCTGCGCGCCGGCCGTCTCGCCCTGCGTCGTAAACGTCGAATTGACGATTTGCCCCAGGAACGAACGCAGATGCTTCGCCGGCCTGCTCTCTACCTTGCCCGGAACGCCGCCGAAGCCCAGCATCAACAACTGGCGCAGATCCCATCCCGCGCAATAAGGCACAAGAAACCCCAAGTCGTGGATATGAATGTCGCCATTCTCGTGTGCTTCGCGCACGTCCACCGGATACACCTCGTGCAGCCAATAGTTCTTCGTGAAGAACTCCCGCACGTAGTTGTTCAGTCCATTGATGCTCTTCTGCGTGTTGGCATTTTCCTTGATGCGCCAATCGTTGTCGCCGAGGTAATCGGAGAACATCTGAATGGTCGCCCCGATCAACGCGTTGAGGTTGCGCGCCCCGGCCCGCTTCTCGCGGTACAGAATATACGCCTTCGCGGTGCGCGCATGCCCGCTCTCAATCAGAGCCTTTTCGACAAGATCCTGGATTTGCTCCACGTCCGGTACGCGGTCCGCGTACCGTTTCTCCGCCAACGCCACAACCTCGCGGCAAAGCTCTTCCGCCCGCGAAAAGTCCTGGCCGCCGCACGCCACGGCCGCCTTGTAGATGGCGTGTGTTATCTTCTCCGGATAGAACTTCTCAAGGCCCCCATCGCGCTTCCGAATCTGCTCAAACATACGCCAACCTCCCTGTTGCAGCGCTAAAGGCCCCAAATACTCCGATAATAGTTCGTGCAAACTCCCCAATACGGCCCGTCCACGGATGGGTGCTTTCGCGGGAACATGGCCAAGGAATTGAGGAGTGAATTTCGGATAAGAAAGTGCGCGGCATGTCGCGCGGAATCGTACATGTGGTCCCAGTAGCCATAATCGAAAATGGCTCCTCCCGCTCAACCTCTCAAACACCACCAGCTCTGATTACCCAAAATACAGACCGGCATCAGCAAGGCGCTGTGAAGATAGCGATGCCAACTCCCGCTTTCCAATCCGAAATGCGAAAACAGCCACGCACCCAAATCGAATCGGCGAGAAATGCAATGTGCCTTCCGCAAGGCACTGAAATCGTCAACTTTCCCCACAACCTAGCAACGTGTAGCGCCCGGTCTCTGTGCCGGGCGTCCCATCGTCAACTTTCCCCAAAACCTAACAACCCCAGTATATAGTGGGGGTCCTGGCTTGTCAATACCAAATATGGGATACCGTCCACTGCCCTAACCCAAAACAGATGCATGACTTACGTCAAAATGTGCCCTCTGAAATACCCCAATTCTCCCTCTATTTTCCGCTGGCAGTATTCATAGATCGGATAAAATGTGTCTATTTATTATTGCATTTCCTGCTTTGTCTGTTTTGCGCCGTGCCACCCAATCCCCCTCGTCGCTTATCCGCGCTATCGCTTAACACTCGATCCCGTTTCTTTGCGAAATTCTTCCCACATATTCTCGCTGTTCCCTCGCTGGCCCTTTCGGTCTATTGGGTCCTTTCGGTCCCTTAGGTCCCTTAGGTCCCTTAGGTCCTTTTCCCAATGAAGTTGCGCCATTCACCTCATATTCTCGTTTCCCTTGCACCACGAAGACAGCTTGGCGGACAATAGTTCCCTCTGTTTGCCGTATGCGATTGCGCCACTTCTTAAACCGCGGCACAACCACGGTTGTCCGCAACGTCGTCGGGGGATTCGCTATGTCCGCAGTGGATGCTGCTGCACAGAAACCGGAACGTCTCATGTCAATCGACGCCCTCCGTGGCTTCGATATGTTCTGGATCGTCGGCGGAAGGGAACTGGTGCTCGCCTTTGTCGCTCTCTTCGCAACACCCTTGCCCGCCGCCTTCTCCGGACAGTTCGACCATACCGAATGGATCGGGTTCACCTTCTGGGACATCATCATGCCCCTGTTTCTCTTCATAACCGGCGCATCCATGCCCTTTTCCTTCAGCAAGCGCATCGAGCGGCACGACAGCAAGTTCCGCATCTACGGCAAGATTGTCCGCCGGACCCTCATCCTGTTTGTGCTGGGCATCGTGGCGCAAGGCAATTTGCTTGAATTCGACCTCGACAGATTGCACCTGTACTGCAACACGCTCCAGTCCATCGCCATAGGCTATTTCGTCGCCGCCATACTTCTGCTGAACGTGTCTATCGTGTGGCAACTTGCCACGGCCGCCCTGTGTCTCGTCGGCTTCTGGTTGCTCATGATGTTCGTCCCGGCGCCTGGGATGGGCGCGGGTGTCCTGGAACCCAACGCGAACCTCGCCTTGTACATCGACACGCTGATTCTCGGGCGGTTTCGCGATGGCACCCCATACACCTGGATCCTCAGCAGCATGACCTTTGTCGCGTCGGTCCTCCTTGGAGTGATGGCCGGGCACATCCTGCGTTCCAAGAAACCCCAGGGAACGAGACTCCTCTGGCTTACGGGAGCAGGCATCGGCTGCCTCGCCCTTGGGTGGGTCTGGGGGCTTCACTTCCCCATCATCAAACACATCTGGACCAGCTCGATGACCCTTTGGGCGGCTGGCTGGAGTTTCCTCATGCTCGCCGCCATGTACGCCGTCATCGACATTCTCGGCTTTCGAAAATGGGCATTCCCCTTCGCGGTCATCGGGATGAACGCAATCGCGGTCTACATGGCGACCCATCTCATCAATTTCGGCGATATTTCCGGCGGAATCGTCTGGGGATTGGCGGAGCACGCGGGCGTAGCGGGAGATTTTGTCAAGACAGCCGCCACCTTCGGGCTCATCTGGCTGATCCTGCTCTACATGTATCGCAAGAAGACGTTTATCCGCGTGTGAGCGAATGCGGCAACCCCGTGGCCGGGATTGCATCGTTCGAAATTGCCGAACTGGGCCCCGCGCCTGCGTGCCGTTCCGGCATCTCCCGAATCCATTCGCGGATCAACGCGATGCCTTCGTCGTGAACCATCAACCGTCCCACGGCCGGCATCATCTTGCCGGGGTCCGTGCTTTCCATCCGGTGCAGCAAGAACGACTCATCGGGTTTCCCCGGCACCACGGCGTACAGGTCGCCCGCCGACCCGCGGCCCGCGGCTACGGGCGTCTTGAACACGCCATATCGCACCGGGTCGTGCTGCAAGAACGCAAGGTCCAAGCCCGACGTGTAGGCGGGCCCGTTCGGGTTGTGACAGTGCGCGCAGTTGATTTCGAGATACGCCCGGGCCCGCTCGTCCAGAGTCCCCGATGCCGGGTCTTCCCATTTCGCCAGGCGCGGCGCTTGCTCCGGTTCGGCAGGCGCACCTTCAAGGAAGCCCAGCCGCGCCCAGTGGACGAGTGGGTTTTCCTCGCCCTCCGCATATGCGAAGGGCTTGTTCAATTGGCCTGCCCTCGGGCCAATGGGATTCATCACGCCCGAATTCT
>JBHEKO010000229.1:0-17623 GCA_041859475.1 Candidatus Hydrogenedentales bacterium | reverse complement strand
TTCGCGCCGAGCAGCAACCAACTCACGATGGGGACGTTGTCTTGCCACGTGATCGTGTTCTCGCATTTGGGGCATCGCGAACGGGGCTTGACGACAGAAAGCCCGCGGGGAATGCGATAGACGCAGACGTTCAGAAAACTGCCGATCATGCAACCGACGATAAACGACACGATTGACAGCAGTGTTCCGAGCAGCTCGAAATCAACTTCCTGTGACTGCATCTACTCCCCCTGTTCAAAGAAGGCGATGGCGGGCGCCGACGTCCACCCAATGCGGACAATCATGGAGCGACCTCCCTGGAGCGAGATTTTGCAGCATCGGCCAGGGATTTCACAAAGGCGCCCACCTTGGCGGGCATGTCGGGCGAATCGCCAAGCTCACCGACAAGGCGAACGATAGCGCTTCCCACGATGACGCCATCGGCATACGCGCCAATCTCTTTCGCTTGATCGGGCGTGGCAATTCCAAAACCTACGGCGACCGGCGTCGCCGTGTGCTGCTTAATCTGCGCGACCATGTCTTCGACACTTCGCTCGATGGAAGCACGCTCGCCGGTCACGCCGGTCCGCGAAACATAGTAGATAAAGCCGGAAGAGTTCCGCGCGATGATTTCCACGCGGTCCGGAGTACTCGTGGGCGCAATCAGAAAGACCGTGGCAACTCCAGCGGCGTCGAGCGCCTTCTTGAAGTCCCCTGCTTCTTCCGGCGGAAGGTCCACGCAAAGTACGCCGTCCACGCCCGCGTCTTTGCAGTCTCTCGCGAAGAATTCGGCTCCATAGGCGAGCACAGGATTGAAGTAGGTGAAAAGCAGCAACGGCACCTGCGTCTTCTCCCGGAGCGATTTCACGAGGGCAACGACATCGTGCAGCGTTACGTTGTGCTTGAGCGCGCGTTGGGCGGCCTCTTGATTCACAATACCATCCGCGATGGGATCGGAAAACGGGACGCCCAGCTCGATGATGTCGCAGCCGGCCTTCTCCAGTTCGAGAACAATGCGGCCTGTCGCTTGAAGCGTCGGGTCGCCTGCGGTGATAAACGGAATAAACGCGGGTTGTCCGCGCTGGGCCAATTGTTGGAATCGGGCATCTATGCGGTTCACTACGGTTTCTCCCCGTTGAGAATGAAGCGAGCGGCCTGTTCGACGTCCTTGTCGCCGCGACCGGACATGTTGACGATGACGACCTGGTCCTTCGGAAGCGTCGGGACGATCTTGCAGGCATGGGCAATGGCGTGGGCGCTTTCCAGGGCCGGGATGATTCCCTCGGTGCGACTGCACAGTTGGAAGGCATCCAGGGCTTCCTGGTCGGTTACGTAGGTATAATCGACTCGCCCGGTGGTGCGCCAGTGCGCGTGTTCGGGTCCCACGCTCGCGTAATCGAGGCCCGCAGACACACTGTGCGTGCCGAGGATCTGGCCGTCGGTATCCTGCAAAACGTAGCTGAGCGCGCCGTGGAGCATGCCCACAACACCGCCGGAGAACCGCGCGGCGTGCTTGCCCGTCTCGGGGCCATATCCCCCGGCTTCGACGCCGATCATGCGAACGGATTCGTCGCGAATGAACTCGAAGAAGAGTCCGATAGCGTTACTGCCGCCGCCGACGCACGCAATTAAAAGGTCGGGAAGCCGGCCCTCCAACGCGAGTATCTGCCCGCGCACTTCCTTGCCGATAATCTTCTGAAACTCCCGGCAAATGAGCGGATAGGGGTGCGGGCCCTCGACGGTGCCCAGGACATAGTGGGTATTGGAGACATTGGTCACCCAATCGCGCATGGCCTCGTTGATGGCGTCTTTGAGCGTGCGTGTGCCGGATTCGACCGGCGTCACCTTGCTCCCCAGTAGCCGCATGCGAAAGACGTTGAGGCGCTGACGCTCCATGTCGTCGGTGCCCATGTAGACCTCGCATTCGAGGCCAAGCAGGGCGCACGCGGTTGCAGTGGCCACGCCGTGTTGACCAGCGCCGGTCTCGGCGATGACGCGCGTCTTCCCCATGCGCTTGGCAAGCAGCACCTGCCCCAGGGCATTGTTGATCTTGTGCGCGCCGGTATGGGCGAGATCTTCGCGCTTGAAATAGATCTTGGCCCCGCCCAAGAGCCCGGTCAACCGTTGGGCGAAGTATAGGGGCGTGGGACGGCCCACGTAGCTGCCTTGGTATTGACGCAAGGTCTCCACAAAGGCAGGGTCGTCTTTGGCGTTATTGAAGGCCTCTTCCAATTCCTGCAATGGGTGCATGAGCGTCTCGGGGACATAGCGCCCCCCGAACTGCCCATAACGGCCTCGTTCGTCAGGAAACGGATAGGGCGTGCTTAGCGTTTCGGACAAACTCTCGGACTTTGACATAATCCTTCTTTCCTGGGGCGCTCTCTACGCCTCCGGCCGTGTCCACCGCGTAGGGTTGGACAAGACGAACGGCGTCGGCAACGTTTTCCGGGGTCAATCCGCCTGCGAGTATCAGCGGAACGCCCAACTCCTTCGCGGCATTGGCTATCCGCCAGTCGAAGACCATTCCCGTGCCGCCATGGGCGTCGGGCGCCCACGCATCCAACAGGTAGGCCGAAGCGGGATATTCGAGCATGGCATCGGGACGAAAGCCCGGGGCCACGCGGAACGCCTTTATCGCCCATTCCGCCACGGAGGCGCAGACTTCGGCGGATTCCTCGCCGTGCAACTGAACTCGGTCCGCAAAGGTCAAGTAGTGTAGCAGATTCTCGACGGAATCGTTAACACACACGGCCACGTTGCACACAAAGGGGGGGAGACGGCGGATGATGTCGCGGGCGGCATCGGGCGCGATATAACGTCCGCGCTTCTTGGCTTCGACGGCGAAGTTGAACCCGAGGGCGTCGGCGCCGGCATCGCAAGCGGCACGGGCATCCTCATAGGAAGTGATGCCGCAAATCTTGACTCGTGGCGCGTAGTTCGACAACGTCCCGTCTTTCCATCGAAGCCGCACCCGAAGGCGGGCTATTCGTCCTCCGACAACCCCAGCAACTCTTGAATCTTGGCGCCGATGTTGCCGCTGGTCACGAGGGCCTCCCCAACCAGGATAGCATCCACTCCCCCATCTTCGAGCCTGCGGACATGGTCTCGGGTGAAAATGCCGCTCTCGCTGACGAGGACGTAACCGCCGGGGACCAGCTTCTTCAGTTCCAGCGACGTGTTAATGTCCACGTGAAAGGAAGAGAGATCCCGGTTATTAATCCCGATGATATGCGCTCCGCATTTCATGGCCCGTTCGATTTCTTCAGCGGTGTGCGTTTCGACGAGCGTGGCCATGCCTAGGGAAGCGCTCAACTTGAGATAGTCCTTTATCTGTTCGTCGGACAATATGCGCACGATGAGCAGGATAGCATCGGCCTCGGCCGCGCGGGCCTCATAGATTTGGTACTCGTCGATGATGAATTCTTTGCGCAGCACCGGCACGGATACGGCCTGATGGACCGCGCCCAAGTCCGCGAGCGAGCCTTTGAAAAACCGCGCATCGGTGAGCACGGAAATCGCGCGCGCGCCTCCTTGGGCATAGACGCCGGCCAATTCGGCGGGATCCATCTCTTCCATCATGGTGCCGCGCGTGGGCGAAGCCCGCTTGACTTCGGCGATCAGGCTAATCCCGGTCTTTCGCAGGGCAAGCCGAAAATCGCGCGCCTTGCGCCGCTGCTAGATCCGGTCGGTCAGTTCTACGAGGGAAACCCGTTGCTTCTGTTCTTCGACTTCAACTCGCTTGTGCTCGCAAATCTCATCCAAAATCATAGGTATTGCCTGTTATGCGCTCTCACCGGCCATCGCGCCACGCCGGATTAACGCCTCCAGTTTTTCGAACGCCGCCCCACTGTCTATGGCCAAGTTCGCCGCATCGACGGCGCCCTTCCAATCCGCTTCGGAATTGCTCCCCGCAAGGATACCAGCCGCGGCATTGAACAACACAATGTCTCGATGCGCGCCACGGGCGCCCCGCAGGATATCCTTGAGGATGTGCGCATTGGCTTCCGCGTCGCCCCCGAGCAACGCTTCGCGCGGCGCGCGCGCAAGGCCAACGTCTTCGGGAGTCAACTCATAGGTCCGAACGGAGCCTCCGCGGGCCTCCGCAACGTAGGTCGGCGCGGCCAAGGTCAGTTCGTCAAGACCGTCGGCGCCGGATACGACAAAGGCCCGGCGGATGCCAAGGCTCGACAACACATAGGCGATGGGTTCGACCAGGGTGCGGTCCGGGACGCCAACGACTTGACCGCATGCATTGGCCGGATTCGTGAGCGGGCCCAGCAGGTTGAACACCGTGCGAAACCCAAGCTCCGTACGCACAGGAGCGACATGCCGCATAGCCTGATGAAAGCTTCGGGCAAACAGAAACCCAATGCCTATTTCGTCGATACAAGCCCCCACTTCGGCGGCAGTCATGTCGATACGCACGCCGAGTTTTTCCAGCACGTCCGCGCTACCGCACCGGCTGCTCGCGCTGCGGTTGCCGTGTTTGGCGACGGCGACGCCAGCTCCAGACACGACAAAGGCGGCGGTGGTGGAGACGTTGAAGGTGCCCGCGCCGTCTCCTCCCGTACCGCAGGTATCGACCAAGGGACGGCGCGAAGACTTCACCGGCGTAGCGAGCGATCGCATGGCCATGGCAAAACCGGCGATTTCGTCGACGGTCTCCCCCTTCATACGGAGGGCAACAAGAAAGGCGGCAACCTGAGCAGGCGTCACGTCACCGGACATAATAGCGGCCATCGCCCGCGAAGCTTGCTCGCGGGATAGATCGCGCCGGTCAAGGACTAGAGTCAACGCTTCGCTAATCATTGTGGGTCCTGCAACCGACGACGCAACTGCCAGGAACGCCGTACGATGGGGGTTGCTGAATTGGACGCAACAAGGCGCACTTCAACCAAGCGCGCCGTTGCGTGAACAAATCTCAAAGTCACGCTCGGGAATGTAGCAATGCAATGCAGGGGAAGTCAATAAAAGAGAGTCGTGCGGGATGTGAACTGAGAAAGCGGGTAGGTAAGGCTCAAGGACTTAAAGGACCGAAAGGACCCAAGGGACCGAAAGGACCAATGGGGGTGAAGGGACTCATAAGTACCATAGGGCCCTGGAGCCTCCGGGAATAGCGTTAGCACGCTTGAAATCCGGGCGATCAAAACGCATCATGCACCCATCTCCAACTGGTTCGGCCTTGGCGGCGCAAACACGCTTGGCAGGATCGAATTGTGGGGCAGATTGCGCGTGCGGCGCGGCAGTCTGCGAGTTTTCGGAAACACACCCTGGCACGGGGGGTACAAAGGGAGAGTCATGAAAGAAGTTGGTCTTGGGATTATCGGGTGCGGCAACATCGCCCCAATCCATGCACAAAGCATCTCTGAAATCGCAGGGGCGCGTCTCGTGGCGGTTTCGGACGTCGTAGAGAAGAACGCGGTCGCGCTCGCGGAACGGTTCGGCGCGAAACCGTATACGGACTACAAGAAGATGCTTCAACGCGACGACATACACGCGGTGAGCCTGTGCGTCCCCAGCGGCATGCGCGCGGAAATTGCGGAAGAGTGCGCGAAAGCGGGTAAGCACATCCTCGCGGAAAAACCGCTGGAGGTGAATTCGGAGCGTATCGAACGCCTCATCAAGGCCGTGGACGTGGCGGGCGTGAAACTCGGCTGCATCTTCCAATACCGGTTTGCCGAGGGTGCTCAGGCCATCCGAAAGGCGTTAGACGACGGGCGTTTCGGCAAACTGGTGATGGGCGACGCCTACATCAAATGGTTCCGTTCGCAGGAGTATTACGATAGCGGCGCGTGGCGTGGGACGCGAAAGCTGGACGGCGGCGGCGTGCTCATGAATCAGGGCATCCACCAGATCGACCTCCTCGTTTGGTTCATGGGTCCCGTGAAATCCGTGGTCGCTCAGACGGCGCTGGTCGGGCATACGGGCCTGGAAGTCGAAGACCTTGCATGCGCCATGCTCACCTTCGAGAACGGGGCTATGGGGGTAATCGAAGGCACTACGGCGACATGGCCCGGACACGCGGCACGCGTCGAAGTGCACGGCACGGAGGGTAGCGCCGTCCTGGAAGACGGCAAGCTCATCGTGTGGAAGTTCAAGGAAGAGCGCCCGGAGGACGAGAAGATTCTCGCGCAGATGGGCCAAGAATCGGCACTGGGTTCGGGAGCAGGCGACCCCTTGACCAGCCTGAAGCACGAGGGGCACCGCAGGCAAATCGAAGACTTCGTGAACGCCATTCGCGAAGACCGTATGCCCCTGATCGATGGCCGCGACGGACGCCGCTCGGTCGAGGTAATCGAGGCGATCTACCGGTCGGCCGCAGCAGGAAAGCCCGTGCAGTTGTCCTGACTTCCCGATTGAGAATCGTCGGACCTGCAAGTAGAATGCTGCCACGGTGAAGGAGCAAGACAGGCAGAGTCTGACTGGGGAGCAGGTTTGTACAAGTCCACGAAGATACTCATCGCGCTGGTCGCGGCGGCACTGGTCTTGCCGCTCATTGCCTCCCGCAACCAAACGCGACAGAATTCGAACATCGTCTTCGAGCAGGCCCCGCTCCCGCAGAGAGAAACCCGACCTGCGGGAGCCCGCCGCGCGGCGCCTGCGCCACCTCCAATCGCTCTGCCCGCGGCGAACACGTCGGGGGTTCAGGAGATCGCGCGGTACTTTGCGGAAGGACGTTCCGGCGTGTCCGCAAGCGCGGAGGGTATGGTGGTGAAGATCCTCCAGGACGACGTTGACCCACCTCGTCACCAGCGATTTCTCGTGGAGCTTTCAAACGGGCAGACCCTCCTGTTTGCCCATAACATCGATTTGGCTCCCCGCGTCGGCAATCTGCGGGAAGACACCTCTATCACCTTCTCAGGCGTTTACGAGTGGAATGAGAAGGGAGGCGTTATCCATTGGACCCATCACGATCCGGATGGGCAGCTCGCGGGAGGCTGGCTTCAATATGGCGGTCAAACCTACCGATGAAGCTGAAGCCGGCTTTTTCATTGCAAGCCCGATTCTGATATCCTACACCCAGTCTGCTCCGCCACGCCGAGGCCGCTTGTAGGCGGCTGAACCGGTTTGGCTGTCACTTACCCTCATTGGAGACCCGTGTATGCATCACCAACGTGCGTGGCGCGTTCTTGTGTTTGGATTGCTTGTGACGTGCGCACTTGCGCTCTTTCCTGCCGACGCTGCCGAGGGACAGGCACCTGCTCCAGCCCCGGCGACTGGCGCCGCGCCTGCCGGCAGCAGTCCGGTTATCGCAAAGATCGGAGATGCCGAGACCATCACGAAGGATGAGTTGGATCGGAGCATCGCAGCGATTCGCCAAGCCCAGATGATGCAGGCGCGCGCGCGTGGCATGGCGGCTCCCGATATGCCCGAGCCCACCCAAGCGCAGAAGATGAAACTCCTCGACGAGATGATCTCGACACGCGTGCTTTACATCATGGCAAAAGATTCGGGAATCGTCATTTCGGACAGCGACATCGACGCCGACATCGAGCAGAACAAAGCGCATCTCCCCGAAGGCGTCACGTTCGAGGACTACCTGAAAAAGGAAGGCTTGTCGCTGGAATCCGTGCGGGAAAACGTGCGACGTCGCATTCTCCTCAAGCGTTTCACCGAGCAGCAGACGAAAGACATCGCGGTCTCGGAACAAGAGGTCGCCGATGAATACAAGCGCGCACAAGAGCGCGGCGTGTTCGACGCAGTCGATTTTCAGCACATTTTGATTCGCGTTGAAGGTACGGACGAGGCCGCATGGACCAAGGGGAAAGCGGATATCGACGCGGCCTACAAGCGCGTCAAGGACGGGGAAGATTTCGGAAAGGTTGCCCAAGAGGTCTCGCAGGACACGGACACCAAAGACAAAGGCGGCGTCTACACGGGAGTGCCCCACAATCCACGGCGGCCTGAATTGGACAAGGTCTTGTTCGCGACCAAGATCGGCGAAATCGCGGAGCCGTTCAAGAGCCAGTCGGGGTGGCACCTCGTCAAAGTGAACGCGCGCGGTCCCCTTTCGCAAGAGAAGGCAAGCGAAAGCATCAAGATGTTCATGCTGCGAGCAAAGCAGCAGGAAGCCGTCAAGAAACTTGTCGATGAAGCACGCGGCAAAATGAGCATTCAAATCACAATGCCCCCGGAAGCCGCAAGTGGTGACGCACCCGCCGCCCCCGCAGCCGATGCGAGCAAGTTGCTCGACAAAGCGATCTAGTCCGCGGCGGTCGCTCATGCATTACGGAATCCGCATCGCGTTCGCGCACCGGGCGTGACTTCAAGAGCAGAAGCGCGGGGGGAATCCGCGTCAAAGGTGTACCTATTCAGTCACAAGGAAACGTTTTATGACGACGCGAAACACCGACTCTTCGACCGGCTGCATCGACGTAACCATCGTGGGCGGAGGCATGATCACGCATGACCTGCTGCTGCCGTCACTCTATCACCTTCAACGCACGGGCGCCGTCGGCGAGATCCATATCTGTGCCCTCAATTCCCCGCCGCTCAAGGCGCTGCACGAAAGTCCCGATTTGGCGCAAGCGTTTCCGGGCCAGAGTTTCACCGCACATCCCGCCTTGAACGAGCCTCCCACGAAGAACTACCCCGACCTGTTCAAGGAGGTCCTTGCCGCAATGCCCCCGCGCAACGCAGTCGTCGTGGCCATGCCCGACCAGTTGCACTACGGGGTGGTCAAGGAAGCATTGAAGAACAACCAGCATGTGCTGTGCGTCAAACCGCTCGTGTTGAAACACGGCCAAGCCGTCGAAATCGAACGCGAGGCGTTCGAAAAGGGCCTGTTCGTGGGCGTCGAGTACCACAAACGATTCGACGCGCGCGCCCTCATGGCAAAACGTCACTATGCCCTGGGCAATTTCGGCGAATTCGTAATGGGCGAGGCGCGGCTCCACGAGCCCTACCTGTATCGCCACTCGAATTTCCAGAATTGGTTCACGTGCCAAAACACGGACCCGTTCGTATACGTCGGCTGCCACTATGTGGACTTGGTCTATTTTGTTACCGGGCTTCGCCCGGCGTCGGTCTCCGTCCATGGCGTGAAAGGGAAGTTCCCCAATGGCAACGAGTGCTTCATGTGGGCGCACGGCCGCGTCGTTTTCGAGAACGGCGCGTGCCTCTCGGTGGCCAACGGCTTGGGATACCCCGACGACGGAGCCGGGAGTAACGACCAATTCCTGATCATGTACTTCGAAGGCGACGGCAAGACCGGCATGCTTCACCACAACGACCAGTTCCGCGGGGTCACGCACAGTTACCTCGACGGAATCGGTTGCGGCGGCACACGCTTCAACTACGTCAGCCCCGATTTCTATCAACTCGTACCTTGGGAAGGCCCCGGCTACGAGCCGGTAGGCTACGGCTTCCGTTCCGTCGCGGCCAACATCAACACGATGCGGCGCGTCGAACGCGAGGCCGCGGGCCTGAGCGAATCGGACAGCCTCAAGTGCAGGCAGGCGATCATTAAGGAAGTCGACGCAAAAGGCATCATCGCCACGCCCGCGAATTCGAGCATCAACGAGCTCGTCACGGAAGCGGCCCGCATGTCGATTCTCAGCGAAGGCGACGTCGTCAACATCATCTACGACGGCCATCCGCACGTCGAGCCGCGCCACCGGTAGCGGCTTGCGCGACAAAAGCAGCGCTTCAAGGCTCGGTTACGATAGGAACTCCAACGGCTTCCCGTCGCGGCCCAGCAACGAGTCGTCCTTTATGGTAAGCGTGAATTCGCGGTCGCCTGCTTTGAGCAGCACCTGGCCGTCTTGAATCGCCCATGTACCCCTCGCGCGTTCGCCCGCGGAAAGCACGCCGCCTTCCAAGAAGCGGATGCGGAATCTCCCCCACCGCCATTCCGTGTTGGCGAGGGATTCCGGCGTGATGACCTTGCCCGCGCCTAGCCCGTAGGCCAAGGCCGCCTCTTTGCCGCCGGGCACGTACGAATACCCCATGTAGCCGATGAACATCTCTTCGAACGTCTGCTCGCCAAACCCTACCCATACACTGGGATCGGGGTTGCTTGGATTGGTGGCGGAGTTGTCGAATGCCCCCGTGCAGACGATTCGTGTGCCCGCGGGCAGCAGCATCGGCTTCTTGAAGCGGTACAGGGTTTGCCAATTGAAATCGTATTTGGGAACGGACAGCAACACCTCGGATGTGCCGTCGGGGTAGTGGGCCACGTAGTCGAAGTCCTTTCCCCGGTAGTGCATGTGCGGAGCAAGTTCGTAAAGCCACGTGTCTTTGAGGATGCGGTGCGAGGCCGTCGTTGCGAATGCAGGATCATTCGGCGGAATTGCAAACTCCGTGTTGTACGCGGCACGCGTCATGAGTTCCTGGGGGTTCTTCCCTTTGTACAGGTAGAGCCCAAGCTTTGAAAGATCAGTCTCCGGTTTTCCCGTCGGACTGTAGTGAACCTGAAAAATGAACTCAGAACCGGCAGGCACCAACTTGGCCGTTCCTTTGGGGAACTCCACAGGGGCTTGCCCCGGAACGTACCCGGCAAAATACCCTTCGAGTCCCCCCTCGAACTCGGGCTGCTGCGCGCTCAGCCGTTGCGGGTATTTGATGAACACAAGTACGTGATGAAGTACTTGCCGGTTTCCAGGGAGCACATCCGCCGCCCGCACATAGATGTCTTCGCTTCCGGTGTACTTGACCTCGAAGTACTGATACTCCACAACGCCCGACGCGGGAATTTGCATCTCTTGCGGCATGGCAAGCACAAGGTCGGGGTCGCCCAAAGGCCACTCGGACAGACGTGGTTTAGCGGCCGCCAGCAACGGGTCCTTCCCCTCGCCGCGCGGGGCATCGGCATCCAACCACGCCACCAACGTCCGCAACTCACTCTGCGTCAACGATTGGTCATTCGCAAACTCGCCGAAATGGGGGTCGGCGTGCCACGGAGGCATGCGTCGCGTCATCAGCACTTCGCGCATCATACGCTTGCGTCCACCCACGTCGTCGTAGCTATCCATGGAGAAGGGAGCAATCTCGCCTTCCGTGTGGCAACGGACGCACTTTGATTTCAAGATCGGGGCGATGTGCTTGGAGTAGGAGATGCTCTTGGGTTCGGGCAGAACGTCGATGATGCAACCCTTGGTCTCTGTTTGGGGAGTCTCGACGGGGGCGCCCGCAAGGACCGAATCCAGCGCGGACTTCAGCCACGGGTGGTTGGCCTGGGGCCTTTCCGCGCCATAGTCCAAGCGGTCGTCCAGAGCGCCCCGGTAGGCGATGCCCCAGTTCTTCGTATCCACGACAAGGCATTCCGCGGTTCGGCTGACGCCCAGCGTCTTCGTCACAAGCTGGGCGCTGTCCAGAAGGATGGGCATGTCTATCCCGAATTCCTGCGCTTCCTTGGCGACGCTTCCCCGGTCGTCGTTCGGGTTGCCGTTGATCATCAAGAAGACAATCCCCTTGGAAGCGTATTCATCTCGGATTTCCTTGAATGCGGGCACGCTCTTGCGAACGATGGGGCAGCCATTTCCCGCGAAGAACAATACCACCGCCTTCGCATCCCGGCTGCGGTAGAGTTCATGAGACTTGCCCAGATGATCGTCCAGGCGGAAATTCCGCGCAGTAGTGGGCAATGGCGGTTGGGATAGGGTTTGCTCGGTGGCCGCCGCTCCGGCCATGAATAAGACGAAAACGACTACGGCTGGAGAGAGCAGGTGAGACATCGTGATTCACTCCATACTCAGGTGAGGCAATAGAAGACCAACAAGCACAACACTCCATGGAAATCATCGCGCCGATAACACACGGCGCAACACGTCGCGATTTCAGGAAAGCCCTTGCTTGGCTTTGAGATGACCATCCGGCCACCTTGGTTTACTTGATGGATCTTGGAGTCTCACCAAGACCTTGCAGTGCTTAAGGCAATGCCGCTGTACGGCATGCACTCCATTCTCGGAATGCAGCGCCGGTATGTCAAGCCCACTTGAATCCCCGCAGTTTGAAGATGGGTCAACGTCAGAAAGACTGGAACTGCAAATCATACGCACAGCACGCCTTCAACGTCCTCACACCCCGTAGGCTTGTGTCATCGGCATCCCGCATTTCGTACCGCCGGCATCCCGCATTTTGTACCGTCCACACCTCGCATTTCGCACCGCAGGCATCCCGTATTTCGCACCGCCGGCATCCCGCATTTTGTAACGCCGGCATCCTGCCGGCTCTTAAGCCTCACCTCACCAACGTCCCCTTTCACCGGCTGCCGCCTGGAAGGCGGCGTTACAAATGCAGCCGTCTCCACCGCGTTTTGATCGACGCATGCGTCGCTGCTACGCTTTCACGAACGGGCTAAACCACACCATTGTTCGAATGCGGCATTTGTCGAATGGAGTTGCGAGAATGGCGAATCGAATTCTCATTACCGGCGCGAACGGCTTCGTGTCGGGCAGCATCATAAAGCAGGCGGATTCAGGCCTGGAGTTACACGCGGTTTCGCGCGGAAAACCGGTATACGAACGCGCAAATCTCACGTGGCACACCGTTGGCTCTCTCGACGACAAAACGCTTCATGACCTATTCCACGACGTGGAACCTGACGCGGTCATTCACACGGCGGCGCTGGCGGACATCGATTACTGTCAGGCCAATCAGGAGGAGGCCGTCGCGGTGAACGTAGAATTCACCCGACTTCTCGCGCACCTTTGCTGCGACCACGACGCGAAGATGGTGCACCTTTCCACGGACAACGTCTTCGATGGCGAAAAAGGCAGCTACGACGAAAAAGATACGGTCAACCCTGTCAACTTCTATGGCGAAACCAAAGTCCGGGCTGAATGGGCCGTATCCGCCTCTCAGTGCAAGGCCGTAATTGGGCGCGTCGCGCTCGTCATGGGACTGCCCATGCTGGGGGCGGGAAACTCCTTCGTGTCGAGAATGCTTGCGTCGCTGGAAGCGGGGCGGGATGTGACCGCGCCGGCCAACGAAATTCGTTCGCCCGTTGATGTCGTAACGCTTGGACAAGCCTTGCTTGAACTTGCCTCCAACGAATGGACGGGGTGCATGCACCTCAGCGGCAGCGATCGCCTCAGCCGTCTCGACATGATGCGCCGCATCGCGCAACGGCTTGGCTATGATGCGGCGAAGGTGGTTGCGCACGACCCGACTTCGATTCCGGGCCGGGCGGCGCGACCGCGGGACGTGTCTCTGCGCAACATCAAGGCGCGCGCCAAACTCAAGACGCCGATGGCGGATCTCGAACGCGGTATGGATCTCATGCTCGCGTCGCAGAAATAGCTACGGTTGCAGCGAAACGTCGACTGCGCGCGTCTTCTCAGTTCACTGTCGCTTGCGATATCTCCTCGCCCTCTCGCAGCCACGTCTCATTGAAGTGGACGTGCTTGATGGTTGACCCCTTGAACTCCTGGCTCACGTAGGAATACGTCAAGTGAATCGAGCCGTCGGAGGCCTGCAACAAAGACGGATACGCTCCCGACCCTTGATCCTTGACGAAATTCTCGAAACGTCTTCGGCGAATCCAGGTTGCGCCTTCGTCGTCGGACAGATAAGCGGAGAGAATGTGCCTGCCTTCTTGGAGGTCGTTACAGACCAAGACCCAGCTTCCACTCTTGAGCGAAATGCAATCCACGCTCGACCCGGGATTGGGCAGTGCTGTCTTCGCGGTGGGCGTCCACGAGACACCGTGGTCCGACGAGACCGAAGTGCGGATACATTTGGGCATGCCATTGTCGCGCATGAACGCGACGATATCCCCGTTGCTCTTAACGACGAAGGCCGGCTGGATGTTGCCCAACTCGTAACTGATGATCGGTTCGCTGAACGACCAAGTCTTGCCCCAGTCTTCGGTAAACGTGGCAATGGAGCAGTTAAAGACATCGGAGTATAGACCGAGCATGATTCGATTCTCCCCAAGGAGGATCGGATGAATGCGAGGCATCCAGCCAAGACGCTGCGCGAGTTTTTCCTTCCCGCGCACTTTCCATTCCTGAAGGCCCGCCGCCAGCTTTTCATCCGACTTCAACATTGGGGCGTACTGGATTTCGGCCTCCTTCACGGCAGCCAGGAAGTCATCCTCCAAGTCCAAAGGACGGCAATGAATCACGTCCTGCCATTGCCATACCGGCGGGCCGTCTTCCGAGTAGGTCGTAGAAGTGCGGTACTTGAGAAGCGCTCCCCCCCACTCGTTGTCCTGAATCGTTACCCAGAAAAGCCACAGAGTCCCGCGCGGATCGACGAAGAGCACGGGGTTGCAGTCCGGCAGGTCGGGCGTATCCGCCATTGGGAAGGGCACGGACCACTTGGCTTCTCCTTTTCGCTTGCGAGCGCCCAGCACCTCGACGTCATCCGACTTGCGCTCGCCGGTACCGTGAAACCAGCACGTGAGCAGGTCGCCGTTAGGAGCTTCCACGATGCTGGAACTGTGATTGTGCTTTGGGTCCGGTTCGAAGATGAGTTCCTGTTCGAAGAGTGCGCTGTCGCCGGATGCGGCACACAAAATGAGCGCGGCGATAAGACTGGTCATTGCTGAGACTCCTTATGCAAGGATTTTTGGGTGAAGCACGAGTGGATTGTAGTGGTGTTTCCCGCACGCTGCAAGGAGTCATCCCGAGCGAAGGGTAGGAGGAACGTGAGTGTACGTGATGTAGCCCTTGATCGAGTCGAAGGCCTCTCCTATACTGCGTTTGGAAGGCTGGGCTAGCTCATTCAAGGGAAGGAATCGACCGCAGAATGGAGGAATCACTTACCGGAAAACGAGTACTCATACTGGGAGGACTCGGTTTCATCGGAAGCAACTTGGCCATACGCTGCCGCGCTCTCGGCGCCGAGGTTACGGTCCTGGATTCGCTCATGTCTCAAGGCGGCGGAAATACGGCCAATATTGACGGATACGAAGACTCGATACGAACCATCATCAACGACATTCGGGATTTCTCCCTGGTCAATCCCGTCATCTCCGAACAAGACATCGTTTTCAACTGCGCGGGCCACACGTCGCACACGTATTCGCTGAAGGACCCCTTTTTCGATATCGACGTAAACTGCCGCGGCGCCATGAATATTCTCGAATGCGTTCGAACGAACAATCCAAGTGCGTGCGTGGTTTACATTGGCACAAGTACCCAATGTGGGCGCATGGTCCACAGCCCCATAGACGAGCTTCACCCCGAGTTTCCTCTGGACATTTACTCCGCTAACAAAAGCGTCGCCGAGAAGTATCACCTGATTTACCATCGCGTGTACGGCCTGAACACGTGCGTCGTGCGGCTCGCGAACATCTTCGGGCCGCGGGCCAATATCAAGAGCAGCCAGTCGGGCGTTCTGAATTTCTTCATTGGATGCGCCCTTCAAGGCAAAGAATTGACGATATTCGGAGAAGGCGCCCAGAAGCGAAACGTGCTTTTTGTGGACGATTGCGTGGACGCCATCCTCACCGCGGCCACTTCGCCTGCGAGTGCGGGCGAAGTATTCTTCGCCTCTGGGAATGAGGAGCATTCCATCACCGACTTTGCCCGCATGACCATCGATGCCATCGGCAAGGGGTCGATTGCGCATGTCCCATGGGACAGCGATTGGAAGGATCTCGACGTTGGCGACGTATCGGTGTCGAACGGCAAGATCCGGAAAGTGCTGGGCTGGACTCCGAGTACATCGATCATGGACGGGCTACTCGTGACGAGAGACTATTTTGATGCACGCATGGCGGCGTACATTCCATGAGTGAGAATGTCTCACATAGCTCCTCTACGTCCGGCGTCTCAATCTTCTATCCCTTCTACAACGACTGGGGAACCATGGGCAGTATGGTCCTGCTCACCCTGGAAACCGTGGAACGTATGGGCATCGAGTACGACATAACGATTGTCAACGACGGTAGTCATGACCCTCAGAATGCGGCCATTCTGAAGGAGATCGAACGCAGATTCCCGAGTGTGCGTGTGCTCCATCACGAAAAGAACCGCGGATACGGCGGAGCCTTGCGAAGTGGGTTTGCGGCTGGGACTCGCGAGTGGATCTTCTACACGGATGGCGATGCGCAGTATGACGTTCGCGAGCTGGATCTCTTGTTCAATGAGGCGGGCCCGGGGGTTGACCTCGTTCAAGGATACAAGATTTCGCGCAACGATCCGTTGCACCGCATCGTCATTGGCCGTCTATACCACTACTTCGTACGATTGGCATTCGGCATTCGCGTGAAAGACACGGACTGTGACTTCCGCCTGCTCAGAAGATCCATGTTCGATGAGTTCACCCTGGAAAGCGACAGCGGCACCATCTGCGTCGAATTGATGTTCAAGATCAAGAAGGGCGGCTACCGCATTGTCGAGGTGCCCGTGCACCACTTCCAGCGCGCCCATGGCCGTTCCCAGTTCTTCAACTTCCCGCGCTTGTTCCGCACGCTTCGGCAATTGGTGCATTTGTGGTTCAAGTTGGTGCTGCTAAAACGCCAATCCAATGTTCAGTAAAGGGCGCGAATGGTGAGCAGCAGTCCCAAAATGAAGATTGGCACGCCGATGATGGCCCCGATAAGCGTGGAAATCAGAAACCAGCCAACGAACATCAGAATCACGCCAATCACCATCGCAAGGATAATTCCGGTCATCTTGCAGATGGCGGTAACCAGCTTCCAAAGCAACACAATTGGCCAGAGCAAAATCGGAATCCGGCGCTTGGCCGCGACTGTAGCCATGACAATTCCTCCGCGGTAGTCCTTCCCCTTGGATGCCAAGCCCAATCGAATGGTTTACCCGCAAATGAACTGTTCCGGCTCCGTATCCGCGCAAGCGCGTCAAGACCTCACATGAATCGCTTGCCGCGGCCTCCCTCGCGAAACATCTGAATATCCCCGGCGCGCTTCAGCAGCACCCCGATCAAAGGAGGGTTCTTCGAGTCCAGTTTTTGCTCCGTCCGCTCCAAAGCGCCGATCCAATTCAACAATTCACTGGTTGCGGGCGGCTTCTCGAAGCCCCGTTCCCTGAGTTCGTAAAAGATGGCGATGGCCGTCTCCATGAGTCCCGCGTTGGTGCGCGGATAGTGGAGCTTGACGATTTCCTGCATCTGTTCCGGGGAGGGAAAGGCTAGATGGTGGCAATAGCATCGGCGCAGAAACGGGTCCGATAACTCGCGCTTGGCGTTTGAGGTAATGAAAATGGCCGGGCGCACGTTCGCTTTGATCGTCTCATTGACTTCGCGGATCGTGAATTGGCACTCATCCAGGATATCGAGCAAGTTGTCTTGCACGTCCGACTCCGTCTTGTCGATTTCGTCGAGCAATAAAACAACCTTCGTTTCGGCAAGGAATGCCCTTCCAATCGGCCCCCATATGACGTAGTCGAAGAAGTTCTCTACTTTGCGACCGGTGTCGGCTGCGCCAAACCGAGCGTCATTCAGCCGAAGCACCGTATCCTGCGTGTAGCAGGCCTCTTCGCCTTTGATCGTAGACTTTGCGCGTAGGATCTCGGTGTTCATTCCTAGTGCGCGCGCCGCTTCCAAGGCAAGCTGGGTCTTGCCGGTCCCCGCCTCCCCGGTGAGCAGCAGCGGTTTCTCCATCGCAAGGGAAATGTTCACGATGGACGCCATCTCGGGGTCGAGGTAGTAACGGTCCGTTCCCCGAAATACAAGATCCGAATGACTCTTCATGTCATCTCCAACAGTCGCGGATATGGGATCGGGACGCAGC
>JBHEKO010000111.1:0-5800 GCA_041859475.1 Candidatus Hydrogenedentales bacterium | reverse complement strand
ACGCACGCAACACAAAAGTACAGGCCCGATGCGGTGAACGCGGAATACCGTGCGACCTGGGGCGATTTTGCGGCAAGCGTTCTAGCGATCAGTTCTTGGGCAAGCATCGACCCAAAGATGGGGACCGCCCAACCGTCGAGTCGCGCGAGGAGCGACTCATCTCCGCCGGAGAACAAGGTCAAACGGCTAGGCTCGATGGCCTCTGCAATTCCGTGGAATCCACCAACCGCAAAAAACGCGGCGCCAGCGAGGACGACAAGGCCAACGATCAGCGCAATGCCCTGAACGACGTCCGTGATGGCGTCGGCGAGCATGCCACCCATGGTGGTGTACGCGATAACGACGATGGCGGCCGCGGTGATTGCGATTCCATCTCCAAAATTCGAAGAGACGGAAATGACATGGCCAAAGGCGCGTATCTGCGCGGCAGCCCAGATTACGGAACTTGGGGCAATTACGATGACCGCAATGGACTCGACCCACGGCGCATAACGAATGCGGAAGAGATCGCCCAAGGTGGTAAGTTGCTTCTTCCAGAAGGGGACGGCGAAGAAAAGGCCCATGCCAAGAATGCAGAGGGTGTAACCAAAGGGGTCCGCGCGTCCGCCGGACAGACCATCGCTATAGATTCTGCCTGAAGAGCCGATGCAGGTTTCAGCGCCAAACCAAGTGGCGAAGATGGTCATCGTGCTGATGCCCATTCCGAGCTTTCGGCCTGCGAGGTAATAATCCGACTCTGATTTCATGCTGCGGGAAACCAGCAAACCGATAATTAGCTGCGCCAAGACGTAGGCCAGCACGCCCCACAGAACCACACTCATCTACAAATGGTCTCCCAAAAGCACGCAGCAACGGTTGCTCACGGCAAGCAAGTCCCCCACTCCAATCTTAATCCAAGTACCGGCTTTCGAGACCGGAATAGGCGTCGATGCGCCTGTCGCGCAGGAACGGCCAAATCCGCCGGACGTCTTCCGACCGCGCAAGGTCTATTTCTGCCAGCAGCGTCTCTTCCTTTTCCGCTGCGGCGCAACACAATACTTCTCCTTGGGGCCCCGCCGCAAAACTGCTCCCCCAGAAGCCGATGCCCGGCGTAGCGCCCGAAGGGTCAGGCTCGTAGCCGGCCCTGTTGACACTGATAATAGGAATGCCATTGGCAATGGCGTGGCCGCGCTGGAGCGTGACCCACGCGTCGCGCTGTCTATCCTTCTCGTCTTGGGGATCGTCGGGATTCCAGCCGATGGCGGTGGGGTAGATCAGCATCTCCGCCCCGCGCAATACCATCAGACGCGCCGCCTCGGGAAACCACTGGTCCCAGCAAATAAGTACGCCAAGTCTTCCGACTGACGTTTGGATTGGCTGAAAGCCCAAGTCGCCGGGCGTGAAATAAAACTTCTCGTAGAAGCCGGGGTCGTCGGGGATGTGCATCTTCCGGTACGTGCCCGCAATTGACCCATCGCTATCGAACACGACGGCGGTATTGTGATAAATGCCCGCAGTCCGGCGTTCGAAAAGGGATGCCACGATGACGACACCCAATTCTCCCGCCACGCTTCCGAGGCGAGTGGAGGCCGGTCCGGGAATGGGTTCGGCCCAATCGAAGTACTGCGTGTCTTCCGTCTGAGGGAAATAACGTCCGCAGTGCAATTCTGGCAGAACGACAACATGCGCCCCGCGCGCCGCTGCCTCGCGGATGCGGTTGAGCGAACACGCAAGATTAGCCTCACGGTCTTCGCCGCAAGCCTGTTGAACGAGAGCAACTGAACGAATCTCACTCACCCCAGTACCCCTTCGGGAAACTGCATCGTCACGCAATGCAATGAACCATGCTGCAAAACAAGACTTCGGCAATCGATCCCCACAATTTCCCTGTTCGGGAAGCACTCACGCAAAACCGACAGCGCCGTAGCGTCGGCAGGATCATTGTATGTGGGGACGAGAACGGCCTCGTTGATGACCAAGAAGTTTGCGTACGTCGCCGGCAACCGCTGCCCCTCGGAATCATAGCATGGGCGTGGCATAGGCAGCGAGCAAAGACGGTAGGGAGCGCCCAGGGGGGTGCGCAAGGCTCGCAACTGCTTCGCCATGGATTGAAGGTCGTCGTAGTGTTCGTCCGTTGGATCGTCACACCCGACGTAGGCGATGGTCCGTTCATCGCAGAAGCGGGCCAACGTATCGATGTGCGAGTCGGTGTCGTCCCCCGCAAGATACCCGTGATCGAGCCAGTGCACGACGCTCGCCCCCAACCATCTGCCCAATGCCATCTCGACGCCTGCCCTGTCCAGCCCGGGGTTTCGCGTGGGCGACAACAAGCATCGAGAGGTCGTCAAGATAGTCCCATGTCCATCGGATTCGATGGAGCCGCCCTCAAGCACGAGGTCAATGGTATGCAACAGCGAATTGCCGTACTCTCCGGCCTGGAAAAGCACGCCGGTAAGCGCGTCGTCCAGCTTGCTCTCGAACTTCCCGCCCCAACCGTTGAACCGGAAGTCCTGCAAAAAGAGCGAGCCGTGAACCACGACAGTCATCGGGCCGTGATCCCGCGCCCACGTATCGTTCGACGGAGCGGCAACGAACCGCACACGGTCCATGTTGGCGCCCGCTTCGACGAGCTTCCCCCGGACCGGTCCCGGCTCCGGGCAGGCCACCAGGACCTGTTCGCGGAGGCTGACCTCCCGGGCGATGGCTGCGAAACAGGGTTCCACCAGGTCCAAGGAATCGGCCCAATCGGTCCCTTTGTGCGGCCACGTAAGCTGCACTCCCGACTGAGGTTCCCATTCGGCGGGCAGACGAATGCCAGTGAGTTCTCCCTCTCGATCTGGATTCAAATGGAACAAGGCATCATCCCCAAATGTGTATGGCGTGATCGAGCGCTTCGCGTCCAAACCAAAACAAGCCGCCGAAAAACGCGAAGCACGGAATAGTAAACACATATCCACCGATAACAAAACACCCGTCGCGCTCCAGCATTCCGAGGGCAAGGAGGAAGATAGGGATGGCGGCGATCATATTGGTGCCGGGTATAGGTAGTGGAAGTGATACGAGGGTGGCCAAGATGCTGATAAGGACGGCATTGGCGCGGATAACCGAAGGCGCTTCGCTCACGCCAGGCAGGCGAGGATGCACGAGCCACTCTACTCGGCGCATCAAGGCCAGAAGCCGTTTGACGACCGCCTCCAGCCGCTCGAAGGGGATGAGTCTGTCCCTCAGAAACCGCGGAAGCCAGGGTTGCTTTCCCGCTGCGAGGAAGATGGCAACGAGGAGCACGATGAGTCCCAGGGACTGCGTGATGACGGGAATGGGAATGGGCAAGCACAAGGGGAAGCTGCAGAAGACGATCATGAGCGCGTGGGTTCGCCGTGGGAATAGGCGCATGATTTCCCCAAACGTCAGGTTTCTGCCGCGGACGTTCTCCAGCAGGGATTGAAGTTCCTCCGCAAGCGAAGGACCCTTCTTCCTCTTCCGCCTTGACCCGAGTCTCAAACGACGCGGCGCCGGGTTTGGAGTAGATTCAGCCATCGATTCCCTAACTGTATTGCTCCGATGCGTTCAGGAAGACGCCCGAAAGCGGGCAAAAAATCCCCAACACGCGACCGCGAGGATTATAACCGAATACGTGGCGAGCTGTCCCGCTTACGCCCCTCCCAATCCAGCGTTTCCGGCAAGGGAACGGCGAGAGTCCAAGTGAGCAGTTTGGAGCCTACTTCGTTTGAAATCACTCGCGGTTCCTGCCACGATGGTTTGGCTATCCTGGTACATCACACGACATCACGGGAGAAAGTCATGGAGACGATTCACCATGAAATGAATCGCCGTCACTTCTTGAAGACAGGGGTCCAAACGGCGGTCGCCGCGGCGGCGATGGGAACCGTTGCCAAGACGGCGGAAGCAGCACGCCCGGAGGCCCGGAAGATCACGCTAAAGGACACAATTCCCACCCGGCGGTTCGGCAAGACCGAGTACACGCTACCTATTCTCGCCCACGGGGGGTCAACGCTTTGGGGAAACGAGGCGAAGTACTACCGCGTGCCGGTGCCCACCTACGAGGCGAGAGTCGCCATGGTGCGAGACGCCTACGACAAAGGAGTCCGGTATTTCGACACGGCGCGTATCTACGGCGACAGCGAGAACATCATGGGAGAGGCCCTCAAAGATGTGAAGGACGACATCTACCTGGCGACCAAGGTGATGGTTCCCGAGCCCGAGAAGGTCCGCGAAAGCGTCGAGACCTCCCTCAAAACCTTGCAGATGGACCGGGTGGAGTGCGTCCAGATCCACGGTCCAATGATCGAGCGATTGAAGTTCGAGGGGGCAATGAAGCTTCACGCCGAGCTCCTTAAATTGCGCGACGAGGGCCTGTTCCGCTTTGTCGGCATGACCGGGCATAGCGCCTTCGATGAAATGTACAAGATGATTGCCACCGGGGGCTTCGACACGGTCCTCATCGCGTTCGGCTATTTTCGCCGGGGATACAATACACGCCATTCGGAGGTCTCCACGGAATGGCGCAACAACTGCGTCGCTAAGGCGACGGAACTCGACATGGGCATCCTGGCCATGAAGGTCATGGGGGCGTGGGTGTACAACCACAATTCAGCCCAGATGGTCGAAGGCTACGATCCGGCGGCGCTCAAGGCGCTCCCCGGCGCGGCCATGCGCTGGGTGTTGAGCGACGAGCGCGTGCACTTGCTGAATATCGGAATGTCGCTACCCACGGATGCGGACGACTGTATAAAGATCCTGACCGCCGACACGAAGCTCACCCAAGCCGACCGGGCGCTTCTCGCGGACTTCTCGGCGAAGGCGTATATGCACCCGAGCATCCAGGAGTTGCCAGTGGTGTAGGGCGCAGATTGGGAGGGCGGGTTGGAAAACCCGCCCTCCGAAGACTAGAACGGATCGATTTGTACGACGGATCGGTCCTATGAGTTCGAAAAAAGCCATCGTTTCGATCCGCCACTTTCGGCGCTCGAAAATAAACTGCAACTTTTCCCATCCTTGTGTGTATCTAATGGAGTACAAGCAGAATTGTGTGAGGTCTCCGCGCAACTCCTGCTAGAATGTATGGGGTAACAGCGCAAGGCCGTGGCACGACGTGAGTGCCGGCAAACGGTGGAAGCGAAACCCTGGTCCAAATCGTCCCTACTCAAGTCGAGGTGCATCCCATGAGTGCTCAGACGCCGTCGCGTCGCTATTCGTCCTCGGTTATTGCCTTGGTTGCCGTACTCTTTGCCCTTGGCGGAATCCTATTGTTTGCGTTCATGCCGAGCAGTGCGGAGGCTCCCGCTCCAACCGAGCCGCCCGCGCACGAGGCTGCACCTCCTCCCGCCGAGCCCACGGCGAGCACCGAACAGCCCACTCCCCCACCGCCTGCCGCGCCTTCGCCCAGCCTGGAGACGCTGAAAGTGGTTGGGTCGTTCCCCGTGGAAGGCGAACGATTGGCGAACGACATCGTGGTGTACTTCAGCGAACCCGTCACCATTGCCGCGACGCAGGGGCAAGAAGCCCCTCCCCCGTTCACGCTCCAGCCACAAGTGGAGGGGTTGTTCAAGGTCGCGGGCAATTACGTTGCCTTCAAATCCGACAAATTCCCGTTCGACCAGACCATTGAGATTCAACTGAGCGACGCGATTCGTTCGGTAAGTGGAAAGCCGCTGGACCCGGACAACCGCACGTTACACTTCGCGAAGTTCGCATTCGAGCCCGTGCGCTTGTGGACCATGGAAGAGGGAGACGCACGGACTGTGCTGGGTGTCCGATTCCCGGCTACGGTAGATGCGGCCACACTTCAACCGCAGATGGC
>JBHEKO010000082.1:0-6062 GCA_041859475.1 Candidatus Hydrogenedentales bacterium | reverse complement strand
CTTCCCGGCAAGCTCTACGTTGTCCCAGCGACACCCCTGCTCGTCCGATAGCGACGGCACCGCCGCGCTTCCCGCCACCGGCATCCAACGATAATTCTCCCACTCCGACGTCAACGTCAGATGCAGCCCGTTGTCGAATTCGAGATGCTCCTTCATGTACTTCGCCCACTCCGGCACCCACCCGCACGGCATCATCGTGCTCGCGGAAGTCACCAGTCCCTTCTCGATCCCCTCGATAGTCCCCACATTCGACGAATGCGACATCCCCGCGTCGTCGCTGTGAAAGATGACGACCCTCGACCCTTTCGGCCAGCCAAGGCGCTCCGCAAAGGTTGGTTTGTCTTGGGCCTGCGCGCCTGCGCTAAGGATGCCGATGGCGATGAAGGCAAGTGCGGTCACTCTCGTACGCATGAGAAAATAGTCCTTTCTGTTTCGTTAACGGCAAAGCTATCGCGCCCGTCGAACGCTGCGCTGCCGGATGAACTACCCCGTGTTCTTGCCTTGCTTCGCATCGGCGATAATCGCATCCAACACGGCTACGCGCGCCTTCGCGCCTGCGACGGCCCCCGAGTGCCCTTCCAGCACACGAATGTCGATCCGGCCGTTCCGTCTGCGCCGGTACAACACCCACATCGGCATGTGAAAGACGTGCGATTCTTCCAAGTCGCCAACAATCGGCTTGTTGAACTGGCCCCGTTGCCGCAGCACGGCTTGAAGCAGGCACTTTCGTGCCATCTCCACTGCCGTCGCCTCGTCGAGCTTCGGCGGAAACGACTCCCCCTCGGCCTCTACGGACCGAAACTCGTCATAGTTGTCGATGAGCGTGAACGCCCCGCTCCACGCGTCTATTGCGGCCCACACGAGGCTCTGCTTCTCGCCAAATTCGGTGCGAAAACACAGCGCGTAAGAAGGCATCCACAGCCGTTCGACGAACGGGGGCACGCGTGTCGATGGGTCGCCGGCCTCGTGAATCCGGACCTTCCGCGCCAACAGACCAAAGAGGTTACGGAAACGGGGACGGTTAAACTTCGCTACCGCATCCGCACCGGAGAGCCTCCCCGGAAGACCGAACAGGGTCACGTCAAACGCTTATGCCGCGCGAGAACGAGCCGGCCATACACGATGGAGGCCAAACCGATGAGCAGGAGCACAAGGCTGCACACGAGATTGACGACGGCCGCGCGGATATGCCCTTCAGCCTGCGCGAAATAGGTGCCGGCGAGTACGGGAAGACCAACGGCCAAAATGAAGCAACCCAACGCGATATAGATTTCGCCATCGCGCCGCATCATCTTGCGCTCGGCAGTCTGCCGTACCGTGGCGTCTTTGGATTGAAGATCATTTGCCATGAGTGCGCACCTTATCGGAAGTAGAAGTAAACAATGACGTGAGGGGTCATGCAGAGAACGGTCCAGAGCCGGAGGTCCGTCCAAATCGATTGGTTGGGCCGGCCCCGATTCACGTACTTCTCATTGATCATGACCCCGACGATGAACATCGCGATCACGAAGAGCCCCACCGCGCAGATGCTCGCATAGGGCTGATACACCTTGGCCAGAGCATCGTTAATCGGGTGAAAGATCGGCGCCAGGATGGGGTAGAAAACGTCCTTGCAGAATTCGATGAACGCTTTTTCGAGATTGAATCCGCCGGCACCCATTACGAAACCCTCCCTTGAAGCGCGTCTTGGGCGTCATCGTCCTTGACGACACTGTCCCACACAAGACCGCGGACTTTCTCATCGGACTCGGGGCGCGTGCACAGACTCACGATGACCGTTACCGCCATGGAGAAGACAAAAGACCACCACGCCACGAAAAGGAACGGAAATTCGCTGGGGAACAAGCCTGGCGTATAGTTGAGCACGAAGCAGCAGGCAACACCGAGAACGAGACCCGCGAGGCCGCCCCAGCCCGTCGCGCGCCGCCACATTATCCCAAGCAACAGAATCGCCAGCAACGGCCCTTGGAACAGCGAAAGCACGGTCTGCAAGAACACGTAGATTTGGTCGCTGTTCCCGAGCGCCTTCGCGGAAAGCCCCGTCGTAATCACGAAGAAGGCGGTAATTGCCCGCCCCAGTCTCAGCGAGGTCTTCGTGGAGAACGGACCACCTCCGGTCCATTTCCGAATCAAGCTAATCACGTCGGTCACCGTAATCGTCGTAACCGAGTTGAGGGTCGCCGAAATGTGCGACATCAACGCCGCAAACAGCGCCGCGAACATGAGCCCGCGCAAGCCCGCCGGCAAGTACACGCGAATCAAGCTCGGCACCGCGCGGTCCGCGTTCTCCATGCCCAAATCGGGCAGCAACACCACCGCGCACAGGCCCGGCAGCGCCACCATCAACGGAATAAACGACTTCAGGAAGCCGCCGAACAACATGCCGCCCTTCGCGTCCCATTCCGAGCGCGCGCCCAACGTGCGCTGCACAATAAGCTGGTTCCCGCTCATATACGAGACGGCCATCACAAGCCCTAGCCCAAAGACGATACCCGTCCACGGGAATGGCCCCGTCGTGTCGTTCGGAAGCAAAATGTTGAAATGATTCGCATACGCCGGACCCAGGGCCAATACCTTCGTTTGAAGCGCGCCAAAGCCGCCGACTTCCCACAGGCACAAGGCAAGGAGTCCGAGGCCGCCCACATACATCACAATCAACTGCACCACGTCCGTGAAAACCACCGCGGTCAGACCGCCGCCAAACGTGTAGCACCCCGTGATGATAACCGTGATCCACAGGGTCCAGTGCGGGTCCCAGCCGAGAATCGTGTACATCAGCTTGTCGGCCGTGATCCAAAGCATCACCGCCAACATCACGAACTGGACCACGACCCAGATCAACCCATTGATGAATTGCACGCCCGTGTTATAACGTCGCCCAAGGAATTCCGGGATCGTGAACACACCAGACCGCCAGAAGTAAGGGACGAAGATAAACGCCGCGATGACCATGGCCGGCATCGAGCCCATCCAATCGAAATTCGCAGCCGATATCCCGTTTCGATACGCAGCCCCCGCTACCGCCACGAAGTCCGTTGCCCCGATGTCGCTCACGACGATGGAGAAACCAATCGCCCAAAATGGGAGCGCGCGGCCAGCGAGGAAGAAATCTTCGGCGTTGCCGACATACCTCGCGCAAAACGACCCCAGAACCAGCGACCCAATCATGTAAACGACAATGATGACTACGTCAATGTAATGTAGCCCAATAACTTGCTCCATAAATCACCCCGAATAGGCAGGAAGCCATGATCCGCTTTATCGCCAATGAAGCGCCGCTAAGCAAAGCGCCGATACCATATCAGAGTCAATGGCCGCGCGTAAAGGAAATCGCTGCCGCCTGCTTCGACCCGTAGGCACACGGTGGGTAGGAGGATAATAGGAGGCCATGGTAGAATACCCCCTGGGTCTATGCAATGCTGTGCTTTCTTGCAGTTATCTCAAGGCAGTTCGAAAATCTGGAAACGATTCCGCGGGCGTGCGCAATTGCCGGTCGTCCGGCAGTCTGGGAGAACTGACATGCCACCCAAGAAGAAGTCGAGCCAGTGGAAGATCTGGACCGTATTCGGCGTTGTTGTTGCTCTTTGCGCGGGCGTGTTCGCATACAGACTAATCCATAAGCCGCAGGAGCTGGACGGTTTGGAGGGATGGCTGCGCGCGAAAGACTATACGATGTTCAAGCCGTTTCGCGAAGACTGGATGCCCGGCTCGATTATCCGGGTCTCGGGCGGCTCACTGGTGTCGGCACTGATGGCGAGCGACCTGAATGAAGACCTTAGCAGCAAGTACCGGCATTCGAGCAAGGTCGACTATCAGTATTCGCTCGCGATTGTCTCCGACGGTTCCGGCCGGGTCAAGCTATCTGAAGTGGGGGGCAGCACGGGTACCTCCGGCAAGACTATCGGGAAGATCCAGTTCACGCTCAAAGGAACGGAAGCGATATCGCTCTCGCTTGCTACCCTTTGTCAGGTCTATGCAAACGATTCGCAGGCCAGGCAGTTCATGGAGCGTTGGACGGCGAAGACTACCGTGGACGATGTCCCAGAGCTTACGAGCAATTCTCCCGGCGCGACATTCGGATGGGGCCAAGGAAGTGCTTTCTTGGATCTTCTCGGCTTCGGCAAGCCCACGGAACACGTCATTGTCGTCGATGTCATTCGGGCCGACTCGGTGGAATGCGAGTTCAAGCAAAACGATGACGGCGCGTTCGACGCAGGCGTAGACATCGGATCTATCTTGGGTGAAATCGCGGCGACCTTCCAGAAACAATCGGAAGGCGTGTACCTTTCGCAGACGCCGATCTGTCTCGGATTCAGGCCTGTGCGATTGGTGGATCTCGAGCCCTATTACGTGAAGACCGCGCGCGCTGTGGACAATCACGAGCCGCTCGCGAATCCAATTCCGCAAGACCAACTCCCGCAACCTCTCACGCCGCAGCATTTCGCCAAGCTGCAGGAAACCGTGTTGCAGGCGGAGCAAAACTTTGTGGCGGCTTGCGCAAGTATCGACAAGAACCCTTTTGAAGGCCAGATTCTGAATGACCACTTCCCCATGCCCGGAGAGGAAAATATGGAGGCAAGCGTCGGGGGAGTGTACTGAGACGCGCCGCGGCCCCTAACGATCCAGTACGTCCGTGGGAACGCCGGGGTCAAGCCACCGCAGCCGGTGCGTGAGGCCTGCGTGGGCGAACGCGCAATCAATGTCCGCGCGGGACTCGGTGAAGTGCGCCCAGCCTTCGACGTGAAGCGGGACAATCGCGGCGTCCGCGAACGCACGCGCTGCCTCAACCGTCTCGTCCGCGGTGAACGTGAGATGCCAAGGTCCAACCACGGAGACCTTCGCCGCGCCTGCAAACAATACCGCGATCTTTACCGGATAACGCCGGCTGACCTCGGCCACGCCTTCGTACCACACCGTATCGCCGGAGATGTACACGGCCGCATCGGGCCGGTCCGCAAAGGCGAGAATGAACCCAATCACCGGGCCGCGATCGGCATGCGCCGGTCCGTGGCGTGCGGGTGTCGCGGTCACACGGAGGACACGGCCGTCGGGCGTCGCAAGTTCCACAGTCTGCCAAACGTCCATGCCCACGGTTTCGCCGCCGAGCCGTTCCGCGCCCGCGACCGTAGTAAGCACCTGCCCGGCTTTCGCAAGGACCGTCCGGCCCGCTGTATCGAGATTGTCGAAATGATGATCGTGGCTGAGCAACACGGCGTCGATAGGCCCGACCGATGCGGCGTCTATCGCGGGGCTTTGGGTCTTGTTCAGGGCATACGCGGCGGCGCGGTACTCTCCGGGTGCAGGGTCGAAGGTGGGGTCAGTCAGTAAACGTAGCCCGCCCATCTCCAGGAGAGCAGTTGGTCCGCCGATGTACGTTATTCGCAACCGAGAACACTCCTTTCTCTAAGCGATGAATGCGCGCGACTCCCGATCGCGGCCTCTTCGTCCGCTACTGGGCCAACCTCTTCCACGTCGCCACACACCCATCCCGGACGGCGGCCTCGCCATATTTTGGGGCCAACCCCCTCACCATTTCATCAAGGCCCGCGTTCAACTCCGCCTCATCGGCAAACACCCCGCGCATCGTCTTCGCGACCGCGCGAAACCGGTCGTCCGACGGCGGCCACTTGTCCCAGCCCCAAAGGCCGTGCCAGCCGTGCGTCGTGTCCCATCCGAGGTACGCATCGAAGTAGTCGCGCAACAACTGCTCGCAAGTCTCTTTCGTCGTCGTAGGCGAGACGCCCGCGACCAGCGACTCTTGTGCCGCGCGCATGCGCAATTGCAGAACAAGGCTCTTGGCAACGATGGAGGCGTCGGGAAACAGCTTGCGTCCAAACAGGCCGGGACGTCCCAACGCGCCGTCGCGCACAGCAGCGTCGAGCTGACTGGCCAGCGTCGACACCTTGACCGGATCGGCTTCCTTCATCGCAAGAAAACAATCCGCGACGAGCCGCTTCTGGTCGGGATACAAATACCCCGCCAATTCCAGTATCGCCTCCGGTTCCGTGCGCCCGCGCGATTCAACGTCCCACATCGCCGACGTGAAAAAGTACACGTCGGGA
>JBHEKO010000713.1:0-4112 GCA_041859475.1 Candidatus Hydrogenedentales bacterium | reverse complement strand
CAGCCGATCCACTGCGCCTGCCACTCGGCCGGCGTCAGCAGTCCCATTGTCCAGAAGGCCGGGGCGCTCCATTGCGAAGCCTGGCCCGCTTCGTCCCACACGCGCACTTTCCAGAAACACCGCGCCCGCGATGCCAAGGGTTTCCCCTCGTAGACCACCTGCACGCTCTGATCCGACGCAACCCGGCCCGAATCCCACACATTGCCCTGGCCTGTTTTCAAGAGGTTTTCGTCATCGGCTACAAGCACTTGGTAAGCCGTTTGCCGTGCGCCGCGTTTGCCCGTGTCGATCACCCAGCTCAAGCGAGGTTTCGAGACGTCTATGCCCAACGGGTTGTCCAAATACTCGCAACGCAATTCGGTGGCTCTGCACGCGGCCTCCGCGACATTCGCCGCCAATAGCAGAGCGCCCAGCGAAAGCAACAAACCTATTCTTGACATGACAAAACCCCCAGTTCTCTTTGCGCCATTGCGCGATACACTACCCCATGCGAGCCGGTGTGTCCAATAGCCGCCACGACTACTTGGCCGGAATCAGGTGCACCGCAGCATCGTCAAACAGCGCCCGGGCCTTGTCGCCCTGAGCGGAAACGCTCAACTGGAGGACCAAGGTAGCTGCGCCCTCCGGCACACTCGCAACCAGCGCCATTGGTTGCCAATTCGTGCCGGCTTGACGAAGGCTCACTCCCGGCTCCACGTCGTGCTTTGGATACCACGCGCCGTCCGGGGTTTGCCAGCGGACGGCAAGGCGTATCGCGCTGGAGTCTTCCGCATGCTCACGCCGTGCCCAGACCACACACAGAAAGCGCTGGCCTGCTTCGACAGGCACCTTCTGGAGGTAGCACGCAGAATCCGCGTTCGCGATTGCGACGCACTTCGAACCGCCACGCCCATCGCCTTTCGCGATCGCCATCCGCGCATCGCGTTTCCCGTTGTCCCACGTTGACCAACCGTGCGTTGCCGCGTCCGATGTCCGCGACTCAAAGTCCGAGTTTTGAAGCAGGTTGGGCAAGTCGCCGCTGTTTGCGCGTGTCCATGTTTGGGCCAAGCTTCCAAGCGGTCCCGTGTGGGCCGCGGCAAACTGTTGCGCAATGCCGGTGGCTTCATTGGGCGATTGCGCTTGGAGGACTGTCAGGGCCGTCAACATTGCGGACTGTGGATCGATGTTCTTGATTTGGTCCTGAACGAAATACTTCTTCGCTTGGAGGCCCCTCACCGAATCGCCGAGGATATCGTCTCGCTTCACGACGGAGTCGAAGAAGGTTACGCGCTCCGTCCCGAGACGATCGAGCTCACCTGCCTTCTGCAGCGCCGCCTGAGCTTCTTCCTTCGTAGTAATGGAATCGCGTTCCAACTCGTCTCCGAGAGCATACATTCGCACGAAATAAGCGCCGTACTGGAGTCCTGCCGACACGATATCGATACGCCGCAGAACGTCGGCATCGGTTGTCGCCGCGCGCGCGTTGGCGAGCAACTCCTCCACGCGCGCGATGTCTTCGACCGACATGGCGTGTGCCTGCGTCGACAGGTTCCGATGTCCCCAACCGGCACGGCCTGGCCGTGGCGTCATCCAGGACTGTTCGAGCAGAACAAAGTACTCCTTCATCGTCGCCGACGCCGTGCCGAACATCCGTGCGTAGAATTCATCCAGTAGCGCATCTGCATCCAGTGCGGTGTTCCATTGGAGCTTTGCCATCATCCACATCATCGGGGCCGCGTTTGGGAGAATCACGTAGCACTCGTTGTACACGCCCTCGAACCCCAACGCATGGTCGAACTTCATTCCCTCCGCCATCGCGTGCGGAAACACGCGCGGCGTCAGGAACCCCAATCCCATGTAGTCGTACCGGCTCATGTGTTGGCACCGTTCACGCCATTGCCGCGTCAGTTCAATATCCTTTTCTTTGAGGCCGGGCCGCCACCATTCGGCGCAGCACTGCGTCATGCTGATAAACACGTTGGGTTCCAACGTGTCCACCGTCGAAGGCAGTTCGCGCGCGATGTGGTAGCACAACGTGCCGATGTACTTGTCCGGGTGCGTTTTGGCGAGTTCACGCGCGACGGTATTGACGAACTTGTAGTGCCGATCGGAGAAGCGCTTTCGGACGTAGTCATCGGGCGAGGCGTCCATAGCGCGGCAGTTGTCGCATCCGCAGAGGTGATAGATGTCATCCATCGCCAGCGAGAAGCTATTCTGCTCGGGATTTGCGTCGAGATACTCCCGCGCAGCTTCTACCGTGAGGCGGACGACATCAGGATTGCTCTCGCACGGCCGCCACGCATGCTCATCAGCGGGCGGGATCCACCGCTTACCGTCAATGAGGGGGTAGTACTCGGGATGGCTCTCGCCGTATTTCTCCGGCGCAAACACCTTGTACAGGTAGTTCTGCATGTTGCGGAACGGAACCGGAGGAATGCAGACGGCCTTGTTGCGAAGGCACCACGTTTTCCAATCGCCCGTCAATTCATGCCCCGACCACAGGCGCGGCGACCAGTCTGGCGTTACGACGCGACTCGTTACATCCACTTTGAGCGCGCCGGGCGTGCCCTGTGGGACGTACTCCCAGAGTCTTCCGGGGGCATACCACCGAACGCCCAGGTTATCTTCGATGAAAGACATAGCTGCAAACGCGGTGGCTGCCACGTGTCTCCCTGTCAGGTACAGGTTCCCGTCGCGAACACGGATAGCATAGGTCTCAGGATTCGCATCCGCGGAAGGCAGATCAGACTCTTCGGTCGCGTTGCACTGCCCCACGTAGATGCCCGTGCCGGACACGCGCTCTCCGGTGTCCTTCAGGGGAAGCTCCACGCCGCAGATTGCCTGAACATACTGACGCACGTGTTCGGCGGCAACGCGCACGAGAGCATCGGCATCCTTCTGGATGACAATCGTGGCGGTCGCCTGTCCTCCTTCGACCAGCGAGACCATATCGGCCCGAGCGAAGCTACCCATCGCAATGGCAAGCATGAGTACTGCGCGTATAGACATTCACGATTCCTCCCCGATATCGTCCCCTCAGTCCGGGCATGATGTTCTTTCCCCCGTCACCGTGCACATTCCGCGCGTTGGAAACGGGGCAATTTGCATACTACACTTGCCATCGCATATCAGTCCAAAAGATTCGCCACGATTTCGGAGTGCTCTATCGATGATATCCATGATGCTCGTCGCGGTTGCGTTCGGCGCACAGATGAATCTGGTTGACGATCCCAAGGTATGGAGTTGGAACACGGACAGCCCCGGCGCGACCGTGACCCTGGATTCGAAGGAGGGAGTGTTCAGCGCGAATATCGTCTCGGCGGGAGGGGGAGCGGAGACTTTTCCGAAATTGGTTCGCCAGGAATACGAAACGCCTCAGGATTGGCGGGGATACACGCGGCTGAATACGCGGTTGCGCGTCACCTCGGACGATCCGAACGTGAAAACCAAGACCATTGGGTTCGTGTTCTACGACGAGCAAACACGCCGGACCGATCTGCCCAGTAACGAGATGACGCAGCAGATCATCTCCTTCTCGATTCCAGTGGGGGAGTGGGTGGACGTGAAAAACTGGCTGGGGGATATCCATCGCGCATCGATTCGACGGCTCGTTGTCTATCTATATGAATTGCCGCCGCCGGTGGCGCACACCTATCGGTGGGAGTTTGAGCGTTTGGAGTTGGAGAAAGTGAACGGCGATGCGGATGCGCTTGTGGGCTCGAGCAAGACGGATGCCGAAGCTATGGACAAGGCGGCGCACCTTTCCACAAACGATGGTTTGGAACTCACCTTCAGCGCCAAGGGTGCGGTCGCCTCGATAGAATGCGACGGGCGCGGATTGGGGAGTGGGGGAGTCAACCCGACCGGCCTCCTTGTGCGAGACGTGAGCAGCGATGGCCCCGTTGTGCGTGTCGGTGGGGACATCAAACAGGAACAGGGGACCGTTCGGCAATCGGCGCGCCTTGAGGACCTCGGCCTTGCCGTGTCGGCAACGTATCGCGCGGACGGCCCATTCGTTGAGGTACAGGGAACGGTCTCGGATACACGCGGGCAAGATCGCGCTGTCTCCGTCTATTTTGCCGTGCCGGTTGCGGAGGCTCCGTGGAAGTGGTGGAACAGTGTGGCTGCGAGCC
>JBHEKO010000504.1:0-3395 GCA_041859475.1 Candidatus Hydrogenedentales bacterium | reverse complement strand
TCGCCTTCGAAATCGCCAAGAACCGCATCCTGCGCGAGCGATGGCAGACAGCACGCAGCACAGGCAAGCATAAGCACCCCTAATCCGCGAAACATAAGTCCCCTCCCCATCCGTATCCGAATTGGCTTTCCGGGAATCGTGACTGGTGGATTGCATCGGTTGGTCTTGTGATTTGGAACGTTGGCTTCCAGCCGGCTCTTGGCTTAATTGTAACGCTGGCTTCCAGCCGGCTCTTAGCCTTACCACAGGACTTCGTGACTCCCAACCTCGGTTGAAACGAACCACTAGTCATCCCCCGCATGTCTACAAAGAAGTCTAAACGGTACATCCACGACAGGCGAAACGCAACGCACTGAACTCGTGCGCTGACCCAAACGGACGAGAGAAGAACGAGCTTCAGCACGGATGACGCGGGCGAAGATCGGTTGTGCTCTGCCGCCCCGATGCCGCGCTCTCGGCCATTGCTCGCCACTCCAGGATCAGTGGAAGCGCCCCACCCCCTGGTGCAGGGCACGCGATGAACTTCGTCCTTGACAGCCTGTGGCGTTCCGGATTCCTCGTGTCGCGGACGTCCTTTGTCATCCTCCCCTGCAAGAATGGGGCAAACTAGACGCTGTCTTGTGCTTCCGAGCGAGGTTTGTCTTCATCATCGGGAATGTACTCAAGCAAAGCGCCAGGCGAGCAGTCCAGCGCCTTGCACACCGCGTTCAGCGTAGAGAATCGGATAGCGCGGGCCTTGTTGGTCTTCAGGATCGATAGATTGTTGAGGGCAATACCCGTCTTTTCCGCAAGTTCGGAGAGCGTCATTGACCTGTCGAGGAGTACGTAGTCCAGTCGAACGCGAATCATCTGGTCCTCCTTCTAGGCTAGCGTCTTCGACTCAGCCAGGATCGGAAGTACGGTGCGCAGCATGGCCGCGGCTCCCAGGACGCATAGCGCCTTGGCTGCGGGCGGCAACAAGAATATGAGTACGGCGCTCGCAAGCCCAAGTTGCCGCCCTAGCGGGATCATCTGGTCGGGTGAACGTGTCAAGAAGATCTCGCACATAACACGCAGCGATACCCAACCGTATAGGCTTCCTGTCACGAACAGGTAGAGGGCGAAGATCCCCATGACCGTGTGCCCGTGGCGCAGCAACCATTTGGGCTCGGCATCTTCTTCAACTACATAGCGGACAAATTGCGCTGTGGTCAGGACAAGCAAACCCGCGATGATATTGTTGGCACTGGTAATGCTCTGATAAAGCGTGGGCTGCCCGTCGATATGAGCAACGAGGTGCGCATACGCGTAGCCAACTACCTCCAGGACACCCAAGGCAATCACTCCCCACCCGGCGATTCGCCCCAGTCCGCAGATCCGTCCTAATGCCTGCTTCTTTGTCTGCATGTTCATTCTCGCCTTGCTCCTCTAGTTTTGGAAGCCTTGGAAGAGAGGTGCAGGATATTGCCCAATGGCAAGGCCAGCCTCTCGATGGCTCCGCAACTGTTCAACCTTTTCGCGGCCCTGAGTCGCGCCTCAAGAACCTCCCTTCGCGCATCCTTGTACCACTGCCTCTCGGTTCATCCCATGACGACAACGGCATAATGTTACATGATAATCATGGAAAGATCAACGATAAAAGTATACGGCACCGTGCCTCAGCGGATGCTTCCAATACCAGCCCAAATCAGGGTGAGAGTCCGTCAAAAGAACGATAAGGACACTCGACAGAAGAGAAGCCAGGGGATAGCCTGATATACGGACGCTATTCGGCGGTACGGGGCCGCCGCTTGCGCGTTGTGGCCAGTTGTGCGAGGGCGCCTGCCGTGGCGAGTACTGCCCAGCATAGCGCAACGATGCCGCGGTCGCGGCCCAATTCGACGGGTTCTTGAAACACGTCCACAAACGTTGGCCCAACCAGAAAGAAGCCGATTCCGCATACGACCAGCCATGCCCCAATCGCGGCCGTGGCCATGGTCATCATCAGGCGCTCGAGGACGAGCGCGAGCATTCCCCCAGCCAAGGCGGACCCTAGGATGAGCCAGACGCTCCAGGATTCTTCGCGGGCGGCGAGCAGGTTTTGCGCGATGAGGAGCGCGGCCAGCGCGCCGATAAGGAATACGCCGGTGCGAAACAGAAACAGCATGGCGACGGCCCCGCAGATGCCTCCGCCAAGCATCGCTCCGGCAACGAACCCCATGTGGGCTTGGGTCGCCCACGCGGTGATTGCCCCCGCGACAGCCCCCGCCAGGCCGAAGCCGGTCAGGCACAACACGAACTTCAGCACGCGGTACCCGAGGAAACAATAGAGCGTGCCCACGGCGATGCCCAGGGCAATCGCCCCGTTGACCGTTGTGACGGGATATTTCGAGAGATCGGGGATGAGGTCCATAAAGCGGCGTAGTACTCCGAGGAAATGGTGACCGCGTGGGGGGGGCCGTGTCAACCGCGCGGCGGAACCGGAGGGAGATGGCGCGGGATGGATGCGATTGAAGAAGCCTTGCCACGGAACACACAGCGCAGCGGAGCCGCAATCCCAAGAGAAGAAGAGCCTCAACGCGAGGGGCCCCATGCGACGAGCGCATGCAGGCGCGAGGACTGTCGGCCAGTTGCGGCTCGCTGTTCATGCTGTCCCTGCAATCTTTGCGATCCATTCCCGTCAGTGCGCGTCCACACTACAATCTGGCAACTTCTTCGTCTTCCTCGCGGAACTTGGCCCCCAGTTCTGCTTTCTTCCGTGTGTGTCTGTATTGCCCGGCGTTCCCGCACGTGGGGCAGCCGCCCCCGGGCGCCGGCCGTAACGACGCTTGTCCAGTTCTCCCTATACTTCATAGCGCAAAGCACTTGACACTACGCAGTCCCTGCGGTACACTCACGTCATGAGCGCACCTCTACCCACACCGCACGCTTCCTCCGAGCCGGTGCAACTCCATGCGCACGCGATGGACAACCTTCAGTTCATTCGCGAGACCATGGAGCGGTCGACGTCGTTCACGGCATTTCCGGGGTGGGGCACCGTGGCCATGGGTGCGGTGGCGTTTGCGGGTGCGGGCGCGTCTGCGGTCATGGGCTCGCCTGAGTTGTGGCTCGCCGCGTGGCTTGCGACGGCGCTCTTCGCGGCGGGCATTGGCGTGGTCACGATGATCCTGAAGGCCCGCCGGATTGACGAATCCATTTTCGCGGGGCCCGCGCGGCGGTTCGCGCTGGGGATGGTCCCGACGTTGACCTGCGGACTCGTGTTGACCGTCGTATTCGCGCCTCTCAATCTTCACGCCCTCATGCCCCCGATGTGGCTGCTTCTTTATGGCGCAGCGGTAATGGCGGGCGGGGCATTTAGCGTCCGCATCCTCCCCGTCATGGGCGCGTGTTTCATGGTCCTCGGCGTCGCCGCATTCGCGACTCCCGCACCGTGGGGC
>JBHEKO010000387.1:0-3478 GCA_041859475.1 Candidatus Hydrogenedentales bacterium | reverse complement strand
AAACAGGCGATAGTCGATCTCAATGTTGTTAGCCCGAACGGCCGGCGCGCAGGAGGAAGTGGACCTGCCAAAATCGACGCCGAGGGGCGTGTTACCCTTTACGTATATCAGGATGTCGCTGAGGTATGGGCGTCCGCGGGGAAGAGTCATCAGGGTCCGCGCGTAGAGACGGTGCACCACACGGCCAAGCTCGGAGACGTGCTTCCCGAGGAGACCCTTGTCCTTGACGCGACATGCACCGTCAAGGGAACCGTCGTGGATGTTGATGGGACGCCAATATCCGACAGAGGGGTGACGATCAAAGGAACGTACGAGGACGGAAGCGAAGACACGATCGGTATGGGGATAGACGCGGCTGGCGAATTCAACTCATTGCCCGGTATGGCTGAGTTGCGGTCCGGGGTTGCCACATTTGAAGTCACGGTGGACGGTGTTGAGGCATCGTGGCGGTCAGAACCCATGGAGTGCCTTCCCGGTCAGGAAGTGGATCTGGGCACGATTGTGATCGAGGTGACGAGGGTCGGGTTGGAAGCGCGTACAGGTGGCGAGGAATAGACCAGGCGTGCAACGATGTACTCTCTGATGGGGGTGCGACTGGCGGGACTTCAGCCGTATTTGTCGATAGAGGAGGAACTGCAATCATGCCCCAACCCTTCGTCATCCTTTTCATTGCAGGGTTCTTGGTGCTAATCAGTATTCTCGCCAGCAAGGTTTCGGATCGTATCGGCATTCCCGCTCTGATCGTGTTTCTGTGCGTAGGCATGTTGGCCGGGTCGGATGGTCCTGGCGGCATCCATTTCGACGATACGGCAGCCGCGAACCTGGTCGGGACCCTTGCGCTGGCGTTTATCCTGTTTTCCGGCGGATTGGATACGAATTGGGGCATCGTTCGACCTGTCCTGGCACGCGGCATTACGCTCGCGACGTTGGGCGTGGTCGTCACGGCAGGGATGGTCGGCTTGTTTGTCTGGCAAGTGCTCGGCCTTCCAATTCTCATGAGCCTCCTGATCGGGGCGATCATTTCTTCCACGGACGCCGCGGCCGTGTTCTCCGTCCTCCGAGGGCGTGGAGTCGGGCTCAAGGGAAACCTCAAGCCCTTACTCGAGCTGGAGTCCGGAAGCAACGATCCCATGGCCATCTTCCTAACCATGGGCCTCACGCAAGCCCTGACCGTACCGGATTTCGAGTGGCCATACCTCATGCCCTTGCTGGTTTGGAACATGGCCCTTGGCGCTGGAGTCGGATTGGGGGTCGGCAAGTTGGCTGGGTTCATCTTCAATCGCATCCGGCTCGACTATGAAGGACTCTATCCCGTATTGAGCCTGAGCTTGGTGCTCGTCACCTTCGGAGCAACGGAGCAGTTCAAGGGCAACGGCTTTCTCGCCGTCTATTTGTGCGGCATGATGTTGAATGCCACCGGCTTCGCCCATAAGCGTTCCATCGCCAAGTTCCACGACGGTCTGGCCTGGCTGATGCAGATAGTCCTATTCGTCGTCCTGGGGCTGCTGGTCTTTCCCACACAACTGCCATCGGTTGCGCTCGAATCCCTCGCCGTGGCGGTGTTCCTCATGCTGGTGGCAAGACCTGTCGCGGTGTACACCGGACTGCTGCGCAGCGATTTCTCGATTCGGGAGCGCACGCTTGTCGCGTGGACGGGCCTGCGCGGGGTCGTGCCCATTGTGCTGGCGACGTATCCATATTTGGCGGGGTATGAGCACTCCGCCACCATCTTCAATATGGTGTTTTTCACCGTGCTGACCTCCGTGATGGTCCAGGGCACGATGCTCATGCGCGTGGCGCGCTGGCTGGGCGTGGATGAACCACTCGCATCGCGCGCGAAATATTCGCTGGAAATCGAGCGGCAGGGGCAGGCTCAAGGAGAGACGCGCGAAGTCGAGATTCTCCCAAACATGGCGGTCGTGGGCAGGTCCGTTGCGGATCTCGGAATCCCGCCCGATGTACTCATCCTGTTGATTGGACGTGGAGACGGATTTGTAGTGCCCCGTGGGCAGACGCGTCTCGAACCGTACGACACGCTTCTGATGATTGGCGATCCCTCCGCGCTGCACCTTGCCGAAAGGACGTTGGTGTCGCCTCCCTCTGCCCCCAAGACCCCCGAACAGCCGACGGATCCCCTTGCAACATTGCCGCTGACGACCGAGCAGAAGTACTTGTCGAAGCAAGTGGTGGTCGTGGGGTATGGGCGGGTTGGCAGGCGGATTTGCAGTGCATTGGCGAAGCAAGGCATACCCTTCGTCGTTGCCGACAGAAACCGAGTCCTTGTGGAAGAACTGCGTGCCCAGGGGATTCCCGCCGTGTCGGGTGATGCCTCGACGGCGATGGTGTTGGCTCAGGCGCATGTCGCGCGGGCCGCGGTGCTCGTGGTCGCCACACCGGATACGATGAAAGTGCGCCAGATGGCGGAGACTGCGCGCGCCTTGAATCCGGGCATTGAGATCGTCATTCGCACGCACAGTGAAATGGAAGCGAACCTGTTGCATCAAGAGCAGGCGGGAAAGGTGTTTCTTGGCGAGCAGGAATTGGCAGGGAACATGACAGACTACGTCTTGAGCCGGGTTAGAGGCGCTGCGCCTTCGCCGGAAGCTGGATAATCGCCCGTCGAGGGCTTTGCCGCGAATACGCACGTGCCCCGAAGCTTGCCGTAGCAGCTTCGACGAGGGGATATCGATCATCCCGTGACGTATACTCAGGGTGCCCATTGGCTTGAGCATCAGCGATTGTTTGGGCAGAAGTAGACGGCGTCAAATCGGCGGGGGAAGGCCGGGGGTGCAAATCATGTTGAATTCAAAACGGATTGGCTTGATGGCGAGATGCCTGTGTCTTGCCTTGTTTTCATGCATGGTCTATGCGGAAGACCTGCACCGCGATGCCATACTCGATACGGCGAAGAACGTTGTTCATCTGACCGCCGGGACTGCCACTCTCGATATTTCTCTGAATTGTCCGCTCTTCACCTTTGGACAAGGGGACTCCATAGGGGGCGTTACTCCAAGCCGCATTGAAACGAACAGCCCAGGTAGCGCCACTGCTTTCTTCGAGCCGGTTGCCGTAGGCACGGCGGGGAAGCTTGAAGTGCAGCTTCTAGCGGAATGGCCGGAGCAGGAGCAGGTGCTTCGAAAATGGGCGCGATTCCGCTACGAAGGCGAAGAGAAGAACCTCGTGCTCAACGAGGCGATCCTCGACAGGCTTGATGTCGCAGGGCGCAGCGCGGAGATGGCCCCGGGCGACATTCAGAGTTATCCCGCGTTCTTCGACGGGTTCTTTGCAGGCATCGAATTCCCCATCGCGGCCACTCGGCTGGAAGGTAACCAATTGTTCCTCGCGCATCGGCCCGGCCTGACGATACAGGCGGGCGTGTGGTACGAAACGCGCAAAGCCGTCTACGGTGTTGCGAAAGCCGGTGGCGAGCGGCAAGCGTTCCAACGCTACATTGCGGGACACCTGCCGTCGCGCGGCC
>JBHEKO010000120.1:0-2698 GCA_041859475.1 Candidatus Hydrogenedentales bacterium | reverse complement strand
GGACCTATCAGACCGTGGACTACGCCGTGCTGGACTGATGGGGAAGTCGAACGATGACTTCTCGTCCGGCGCCGCATTGAATCCGCGGTTTATCCGGTATAATGCGGTAGTCCAAGCGGGTAGTCCTGCAATGAAGTCAGGTCGCTCCACTTCTCGCTTACCGATGGGGGTCTTATGAACTACGTGTTGTGTGCCTTGGCGCTTGTGTTGACGGCGGGGGAGGGGCAGTTTGTTTCGTTGCCCTCGGGCAAGACGATGCTGGGCGACGTTGGATTGTCGCGCGTCGCGTATCAGTCGTATGACGGGCCGCGCGTGGATATGCCGCAGGGCTGGATGGGGCAAGACTCGCCGTCGGGTGTAACGTATCAGCCAAGCGAGCCGTTGCTTGGCCGCGATGCCCTGATGATGCACTCGCCGTGGCGCGTGCCCGTCGGTAAGACCTGGATAGAGTATCCACTTCATCTGCCTGCGCAAGCTCCAATCGTGTTGCGTTTTGGGATCGCGATGAGCCGGGCCGCCTTCGATCCCGGCAAGAGTGACGGCGTGACCTTTAGTGCATATGCCATCGACGATGGGGGCGAACACGAGTTGATGCGCGAGCACTACGCGGTATCCGCATGGAAGGATTTTCAGTTCGACCTCGCGCCGTATGCGGGGAAGGACATCACCCTCCGCTTTCAAGTGGAGCCCGGTCCCAAGAAGGATTGCGGATGGGACTACTCGTACTTCAGCGCGCCTTCGATCCTCGTCGGGACCGACGAATCGCCCACGATTGTTCTGGATGGACTGCTCGATTCGCCTGCATTGAAGGCCGTCGAAGGAGTAAGTCTCGCGCGCGCGTCCAATGACCCCTCGCGTGGCGTGGTTCCCTCGAATCTCGTCGACGGAAAGAACGCGATCGTCGCGGACGGCAAGTCATTCCTCTTCACGTATGAGGGTGCGGACGGGCGCGTTGTTTACACGTACACGCCCGAGACGGGGACGCTCGACGATTTCTCCGTCGTGATCAACGACACGCCTCCCTTTACGCCCGCGATGGGTGGCGGAGTCTCGGCTGCGACTAAGAAGGACGACCACGAACAGATTGTGCCTCTTCGCGGTGGCTCCGCACGTACGACTGCGCTCGCCTCGGGTGACCACCCCGAACTGCACGTGATGTGGGACTATCCGTTCGATGGCCGCACCGTGACGGTCGAGTGGCGATTCGGCATTGAAGGGAAGGCGCTCACCGTCGTCGCGGATTGCACGGAGCCTGTGTTAAGCGCGCTATCACTGGGCCGCGAGGGCAACATTGCGTTCCGGAAGACGTTTCAGGTGCCGTACCTGTGGGGGACGTTGGCTTACCTCCCGGAACAGAAGACCTTTGCATGCCGCTATCTCGATTGGACTACATCGAACGCATCGAATACTCCCCAAGGCGATGCGAACTACGAGACCAAGACCGACGGTGCGCGCAATCCGTTGCATGAATCGGGATATGTCGCGGTGTCGCAGAACGTGGCGGAGGTTCTGCCGAACATCCCATCGAAGCCGTCGCCGCATATGTCCCTGTTGGGGCCGCGCATCATGCTTGACCTGTGGCAACATCACGATGGCACCTATGTGGGCGCGGGGGAGAACCTACGCGACTTGAAAGACAATGGCGTGGACCATCTCGCGCTCATCTCGCATGTCTGGCAATGCTACGGGTACGACGTGAAGCTTCCCGACCATCTGCCCGCGAACCCGCAGTTTGGCGGCGACGAAGGCATGAAAGAATTCGGCAAAGCAGCGAACGAGTGCGGGTACGTGTGGTCGCTGCATGAAAACTACACCGACTTGTACCCCGATGCGCCTTCGTACGACGCGGCGGCGCGGGCACTGAATTCGGATGGGTCGCCGGTGTTGGGATGGTACAACGCGGGCACAAAAGTGCAGAGCTTCGGGATCAAGTGCAATCGGTCGCTGGGATTCGCGAAACAGAACTCGCCGGAGATTCACGCGCGGTTCGGAACCAATGCCGCGTACCTCGACGTGCACACGTGCGTGCCGCCCTGGCATGTACTCGACCACGACGCTACGCAGCCCATGGCGGCGATGGCGCGCGCGAAGTATGAAACGCAAACGGCTCTCTTCCAATACATGCGCGACACGCACGGCGGCCCAATGTTCGGAGAAGGCAATTACCAATTCTTCTGGGCGGGGCTGTTCGACGGCGCGGAGGCACAAGTGAGCGGGGGAGAGGACCACGCGCCGCTTCTCGATTTCGATTTGTTGAAGATCCACCCGCAGATGGTGAACCACGGCATGGGATATTACGAGCGTTGGTTCCGCCGCGGCTATGACCATCAGTGGGGCTATGACACGGGCACGCCGGAACAGGTGGACAAGTACCGTGCACAAGAAGTTGCATATGGCCATGCGGGATTCATCGGCGCGGCCCAGACCGACAACGTGCAGTGGGTGGCGAAAGAGCATCACATGATGCACCCGATCCAACGTCTCATGAACACGGCGAAGCCCACGGCAATCCTCTACGAGGTGAATGGGCGCATGTTTCCGATTGGCGTTGCGCTGGTCGCGGACCAACGCGCGCGCCAGCACATTGTCTACGACTCGGGGCTGAAGGTGTGGGTGAATTGGGCGACGGAGCCGTGGCCGGTTGAAGGGCGTGTGCTGCCGCAGTGGGGTTTTCTTGCGCTCGGACCGGACACCGACG
>JBHEKO010000018.1:0-2912 GCA_041859475.1 Candidatus Hydrogenedentales bacterium | reverse complement strand
GTTGAAGCGCACAGCCTCCGAGCGATATGCCGGATTGTTTCTAGAGAAGTGCCCTCTGCTACTCATGAGCCTTGTCTCATCGTTGATCACGATTTGGGTTCAGCGGCAGGGCGGCGCACTCGAGGCGTCGAACACGATGTCCGCCTACGACAGGGTATCGAATGCGCTTGTTGCCTATTGTTCGTATCTTGGAAAGATGGTATGGCCATCCAATCTATCGCCGATTTATCCCCGGCCGCTTGAATCGCTGCCGGTTGGGCACGTCGCGGCGGCGTGCGCGGTGCTGATTCTCATCACCGTAGCCGCAGTTTTCGCGGCACGCCGCGCACCCTATATGCTCGTTGGCTGGCTGTGGTATCTCGTAACGCTGATACCGGTGGCGGGGTTCTTTCCCATCGGTTACATGGCGATGGCCGACCGCTACACGTATGTGCCGCTCTTGGGGATTTTCGTGTTGGCGACGTGGGGTGTATGCGAGCTTTCCGGTCCGGCGCGTTGGCAGCGTGCCGCCCTGGTTTGGGGTGCGTCCATACTCATCGCAGCGCTTGCGATGACAGCTTACGTCCAGGCCGGTATCTGGCGCACAAGCGAGACGTTATTCCAGCACGCGATTCGTGCCGTGCCGGACAATGCCCCCGCGCATATTCATCTCGCCGTGACCTATCTACACCAGAATCGTCCCGACAGCGCGATGGAGCACTTGAAGGAGGCGCGGCGCATTTGGCCGAAAGCGCCCGAGGTCTATTCCAATTTGGGTGCTGCATACCGCATGATGGGGCAGGTGGATCTGGCTATTGTCGAGTACGAAGAGGCGATCCGGCTCGATCCCGAAGAGCCCACGACGTATTCGAACTTGGGCGTTGCATACATACTAAAGGGCAACCCAGGGAAGGCGTCAGTGAGCTTGGAGAAGGCCATCGAGTTGAGCCCACGCAATGTGCATGCGCGGTATATGCTTGCGGTAGTCAAGGCGATGCAGGGCGAGACCGTGGAGGCGCGAGATCAGTTGGAGTCGGCGCTGCGATTGGATCCCGAAAACGCCACGGTGCGCAAAGCGCTGGATGCGTTGCGGCGCGGCGAATTCGTTCCTTTTGGGCATGAGGACACTCCGTAGGTGCTGCGAAATTGCGGACGGAAAGCAGAATCTCTCAAGAGAGATACGAGTGAAGAAAGAGGGGTGCACGTATGACTCGCGGATATAGAAGCTTTTGGCGATTCGGGCTCTGCGCCGTGGTCGCCACCGTTGCGGCACTGACCGCGCGTGGAGAAGAAGTCAGCTTGTTCCTGGGCGACCTGCTCGACGATGCGGTTGTATCGGTGCAGCAGGGCTGGGGAGGCTTGGGGGTCGACACGGCCGTGAATCCGCTTGACGGGCGGGCCGCCATGCCGTTGCGCATTAAGGACACACCCTACGAGAAGGGCCTTGGGCATCATGCCCCCGGCAAAATCGTCGTGGACCTCAACGGAGACTACGACAGATTTCTTGCCGATGTGGGAGTCCAGTGGCAAAACAACGGCGCGGCATCCGTCGTCTTTCAAGTCTTCGTCGACGGAGAGAAGCGATTCGACAGCGGTGTGATGAGAGAAGCCGACGAAGCGAAGCATGTCGAAGTGGCATGCGCGGGAGGCTTCGAATTACGTTTGGTGACGACTGATGCTGGCGACGGGATAACGTGCGATTGCGCCAATTGGGCCAACGCGCGGCTTGTCACCTCGGGCGCAAAAGGGCCCGCGGCTCAAGTCGAGCCATTCGACATCGCGCCGTTTGCGCGGGTCATCACCTGCGACCCGCACCGCGTCGAGGGGACGAGCGCGAAACGCGTTGAAGAATTCCCCGCCGACGACCTCAAAATGGAGACGGCGGTCCTTCCTGTCAGCGGCATCTATACGGCGGTAGCCTTTGGCGACGTTGGGTGCATCGGATTGCAGTGGGCGGAGCCGCGAATCGTTCGCGAGATTGGCATTGCGTGGTGCGCGGCCCCGAATGCCGCGGACGCGGCCAAGGTCCGCGCCGAATACTGGGCAGGCGAATCTCCCTGGCAGGGAGCCTGGAAACCCTTGCAGGGAACAGTCGCCGTGGACGGTGCGACGGCGCGTCTGAAGATCCTCCAGAAAGCGAACCCTGGGTATCCCGTCAATGGGATCGACAAGATCCGTTGGATAGTACCGGCGGAACTCGCGACCGCTCCGATAGCGGAGTTGAATGCATTCTCTCGAGGCCACTGGTCCACCACGTCAATTCGCCTCGAATACGAAGGACCGGCGAGCGATTCTCCGTCAACTGTGGAGGCCTACAACGGCTGGTTGGTCGACGCCAACGGCCAACCCACCGCGAAAACCGCGTGGACGCCCGGCGCGCCCAGCGTGTTTAACGTGCAGTATGCGAAGGCCTTTGGTTTGAAGACCAACCGCACGGTGTTGCGCGTGCACGGTCCGCGCGGCGATAGCGGCATCGCAATCGGCGACGTGCTCGAACGCGGCCCCGTGTACGTGCGCGACCTCGGCCTTTTCGCCATCAAAGCAGACGACGCGACCACCGTTTCGGAGTACGCCGCGCGCGTTGCGACAAAGAAGACCGTGCTGGAGCAGGTTCGCACGATGCCCGACCAGACGTTGCAGCAGGCGCTGGCCGTGACGCACAACCCCGTTCAGAACCTTGGGCCGATGCTCGTGTCCTTGGCGTGCGACAATCGAAAGGTCGTGATTGAACGCGAAGGCGTGATTCAGTATCAGCCGCGTGGGGCATCGCCCGACAAGAACAGCGCGCTCGTGCCCTCGCACCACATTGGGTTTCAATTCGGCGTGAAGCCCGACAAGGCCCGCGAACGGAAACTGATTGGCGGCTGGCTTCCCGCCCCGATGTCGACGTTCTCCGACGGGGACATTGTGTACCGGCAAACCACATTCGTGAT
>JBHEKO010000569.1:0-3492 GCA_041859475.1 Candidatus Hydrogenedentales bacterium | reverse complement strand
GAGCTTGCTCGTAGCGGTGCGCGACCGTGTTGCGGGCAGAGCGTCCAAGAAATCGTACGACTTGGACCTCCGTTCTATCGCGACGAGATAGCCGCCGAATGCTGCGAATATCGGGCAACTCATCCACAAGCTCTGCGTGCTGGCCCTCGCAAAGATCCTTGGTAGGTCGGATTCGGTGAGCACCAAAGCTGCGGCGTACGCGTACGGCAGGGCGATAAGGACGACGCCGATGAAGAACAGGGTCCTTGCCAACCGCCAGTCTTTCCAAGCAAGTACGATGAGCGGCCTTGGATGGTTCCACCGCGCTCGGTTGCTTTCGCTATAGCGCGATAGCGCATTCGTCTGCGCGGGACGCGTCGCAGCAATCGACGCTTCGGCAGACGCTGTTCCGTCTCGCAAGAGGACTATTCCGCAAGCTGCAACAAATGCTGCTACGCCAAGCGCTACGGCAATCGACGAGATGCCGCCGAACCGCGCGAAATCGTCATCTCCAATGACGCATCGCGCACCAGCGGTCACGAGGAACAGCAACAGGCCACTGGTCAGAATCCCGCTGAGCGCGGCGACGACCGGCCTTGCCATGACGGAAGAGCAAAACCAAGACCCCCCCAGTACCATCAGCGAAAGCGAGGCAATAGTGGTCATGCTGGCCGCACCGAGGATATTCTCGCGAAATCCAATCGTCGCGAAAGGCGCTATCGCGTGTACCACGGCGGCATTCGCAATCCAGAGGCCTTCGAAGACTACCAACGTCACAATCGCCTTGCTGAACAACACGTCTTGGGTCCGCGCAGGCAGCGACAGGAGGAAGTAGCTGGAGCTATCCTCGCGCTCGGACGCGAAGGCATTCCCTCCCAATAGCGCTGCCGTAAGCAACAAAAGCCACTGGCTGAAGTGAGCCCCCGCCATCAGGACTTCCGCCCATGGAAATCCGCCCGGAGCCATCGTGTACGCAAGCAGCGTCATGCACAGATACGGTACAACCGTGAGTACGGCGGCCGCGATCAATACGGGAAGCGTCAGGCGCAGGTCTTTCCACAACAGCGAGAGAATCATGCCCGTCTCTTGTCTCTGTCGAATCGGCCGTCACGCAAGACCGTTTGCTCCTCGTACACACCAAAGCACGTTGCGTGTTATCGGTGCCGTAACCATTTTATGGTTAGCGGAACCGAGAGCGCCGGCAGCACCGGCAAGAACGCGAGGCTCCAGATGATGGATTCTTCCAGGAGCCATGGCAGCATCTCTTTCATAGGGTCCCCTGAGGAAGGCCGAATGGCTTGGACCGTGGCGTAGTAGTGGAAGAAGATGCCCACCAATATCCACGCGACGAGCCCCTTTAGCAGGTCCTGGCGCGCGAGAGTCCGCGTCTTGACGGCCCTGGCAGCGACAGCGCCGCTGGCTAGAATGAGGCCAAACGGCAGAAGAATTATCACTGTGCGCATGGTCACCTCAATGAAGTGGACGGGCACCTTCCAGGACTCGGCAAGCTCGGCGCAGATAGCTAGAGGATAGACCACGGCGATCACCGTGAGCACCATCGGGGCTCCCAGCCAGAGCAACACCCATGCGGTGATCAGGACGACCGCGGCATACGACAGTGCCGGCGGCACCAAAGAATCGGCTCCTGTCATCTGAGTGAGTTGATCGACCACAGCCTGAGAAGCAGAGGATCCGGAAGTCAGATGCAATCCGGCGACAATAAGCAAACATAAGCACGCCGCGCTTCCCAGTCCCGCGAACCCAGCGCGCAGCCGGGCCACAGCCAAGGTGCGTGTGCGTACCGGGCGCACGTATACGAAGGTTCCGAGCTTGCCGCGTTCTTGGAAATCGCGGGACAGGAGAAGAACTCCTATGATGAAAGCCGCGATTGAGATGCACGCTGGCGCATAGATGGATGATAGTAAGGCCATGGCTGCGCCCAATTTTGCCGCTTCTGTCGGCGCATTCGCTGGCCCTATGTTACTAAATGCTTGGTATATGCCAGCGAGTAGAAGCGACAGAATCAACAAGGTTACACCGGGAAGTGCACGTCCGAAAGACCGCCATTCATACCAGCATTGAGCAAGTAGGGGCGAGCGCGACTCCATGCGAAACGAGGGAATCTGGAACGGCAGTTCCGCGATCGAATTAGCTCCGAGGCCCCTGCGTGCGATATGGACTGCGCCGCATGCTGCCGCATAGCTCAGTCCAATGGACACCAGCAGGAGCAGGATCCGCGCTGTCAGGCTCATCTCGCCGATTGCCTGGACGGTGACAATAAAGGCATTGCGAATGGGGGATACAAGCGCCATCATTAGCACGATGCCGATCAATACTTGCACGCCACCTGGATACCAGTAGACGACCTGCACAAACGTGTAGACCGCCACGGGAACGAGAAATACAAAAAGGATCTGAAGGATATCTCTCTGGAAGTCTTTGTCTGTGTTCAATCCCCACTCAAATGTTGGGGAGCCAATCCAATTTGCCGCGAGCAAGGCGATGCACATGAGGCCGGAAACCGCTATAACCGCAACTGTCCTTCCTGCCAGTTCAAAGACAGCCAGCCTGGAACTGCGAAGGGGAAGCCCGAAGAGGGTCTTAGGAAAGCCTGCGGATATATTGGAGAAGTCGGAATCCAGCAGAAGGGTAAACAAGGCGAAGAAGAAGGTCCCGAATGTGAACGCGAAAGCGCTCAAGATCAATTCATCTTCATTGATTATGTTCAGCTTGTGCAGGAGAATGTCTGTTAGCATCAAAGAGACGGCGAACAGAATCGTCACAAGTCCTGGGATTCGCGTCATGCGCCACTGTCGCCATATCAAGGCACGCGTTGCGGTTTGCATGATCGGCTCCTTTCACTCGACGCCGCGCACACGCGCGATGAAGATTTCGTCTATGCTTGGCACCGAATCTTCGACAATCTCGACTTGCCCCTTTGATGCGGCCTCTTTGAAGGCTTCGCACTGACCGTTGCAGATCGCCGTCCATTCCTTGCGCGCAACGCGGCTTGACGAATCCAGCCAATACAGAGCCCCTGGCAACGACGGAGGCATGGCGCTGGCCTCTTTGAGGCGCACCGTAAACCTTCGGTGACCGGCCTTTGCTTCGTCCAGCGGCGCGGACAACACGAGTTTGCCCTTATGCAGCATGGCTATGTGGTCGGCGACTCGCTCCACCTCATCCAGCAGGTGCGAGGAGAACAACACCGTGCGTCCCTCGTCGGCTACGGTCCTTATGATCGCCGTGAGGATGTCGCGGCGAACGACGGGGTCTAGCCCCGAGGAAGGTTCATCGAGCAACAACAAGTCGGGCCGGTAGGCGAGCGCAATCAGCAAGCCCGCCTGCGCCCGTTGCCCGCGGCTCAGGTGTTTCACTTTCGCATCGGGGTCCAAATCGAAGGTACTGCGCAGTTCCTCCGCGTATTTGGAATCCCACGTAGGGTAGAACGCCTTCGTGTAGTTCATCAGCTCGCCGATACGAATCCAGCCAGGCATCTCACGATTCTCGGAG
>JBHEKO010000283.1:0-7613 GCA_041859475.1 Candidatus Hydrogenedentales bacterium | reverse complement strand
CAGGGCTCTGGAATGACGTGCCTTGCGGCACTAAGAGGGCGCAGGCCTGAGGTGCGAGAGGGTTCGGACCTGAAGCGTATGAGAGCTCAGGCCTTAAGTGGGATTGGTTGGCAGGTGACGTGCTTCGGACGGAAGAGCGGTCAATTGTCAGCAGATTAGGTGCGGTTGCCTTGCTGAAACTGACGTATCCCTGCCAACATCCAACAGCACCCAGCGATTCTAGAAGATTGTGTGCGTTTGCACCGCAGGAGGATCTGGTGGCCCGGTGCTTTGTGTATTGAGTAGACTATCCTTTGGAATTGGGGTGGCATTGCGTGGGATGTATTTGTCCATTCACCTGCACGAGCGAAGGGGGTCCCCGAGATGAAACGTTCGACGAGATTGGCGGCTGTTTCCTTGGCATCGCTCTGCGTGGCGATTGCGGTTCACGCCCAGACTCCCGCCGGGCCATTCGATTTGAGCGTGTTGCCTACCGAGCACAAGAAGGTGGCCGACGCGACGACAGGCGCGGAACTTATCTTCTTGACGACAAACCCGGCGAAGGACCTCAACCTCTATTTTCACGAGCGTTCATGGCTGGCCGACAGTTCGATGATCCTGTTCACGTCGGAACGGGAGAACGGCGGCGCCATGGCATATATCGTAGCCACGGGCGAGCTTGTGCGGCTTACGACACCCAACGGCTCGCTGGGGGCGATCAATGCGGCCAAAGATCGAAACAGCGTGTTCGGGATTCGCGGAGACGTGGTCATCGAGTTGGCGCTAACGCTGAACATATCCTCCAGTCCGGAGTCGTCGCCTTCCAAGGTCACGGCCGTGGAGCGGATCATTGCCCGGTTGCCAAACGCCAGCGCGAACACGCCTGCCAGCGAAAGCTGCGACGGCAAGCACTTGGCAGTGGGTGTCAACTTCGCCGACGGAATGGCAGGGATACTCCTGGTGGACCAAGCTTCCGGGGAAGCTCGGGAATTGTGCCGCGTAGGCACGCCGCCCGGGTACGGCGGGCACGTCCAGTGGAGTCAGAGCAATCCGAATCTGCTGAGTTACGCGGGAAGGACCCACCGTCTTATGGTGGTCGACATCCGCGACGGAGTCCCTCGGAGCATCTATACCGAACAGGAGGGGGAACTTATCACGCACGAGCACTGGTGGATAGCCGACGAACACGGCGATGACCAGATGGTGTTCTGCGGAGGGACCCATCCCAAACCGACCGAAGACGCGGACGTGAAGGTGATTAATGTCCGGACCGGCGCCGTGCGAATCCTGGGTTCAGGTTCGTGGTGGCCGGACGCGACCGCGGAAGAGTTGGCCAAACGGAACTTCTGGCATTGCGCGGGCAGCGCGAATGGCCGGTGGGTGGTCGCCGACAATTGGCATGGAGACATCACGATCTTCGAAGGCAAGACCGTGCGCCCTCACGTGCTCACGGCCGGACATCGGACCTACGGGCGCGGGGACCATCCCCACGTCGGTTGGGACCGCAAAGGCAGGCAGGTTGTGTTCACCTCGGGGATGCTGGGGGATTCGAACGTGTGCGTGGCGGCGATTCCCGAGAAATGGCAGGGAGAATAAGCCTCGGAGCCTTATGCGGAACGGTTCCGCGATTTCCGGGATAGTCTCGGTTCGGGACAGACATGGGATCAGTGGGATCGAGCCTCGCCTAGCGGTTCCGGTTTATTATTGACACGCGGGAGGGGTGGTGGTAATCTGAATCATGTGGGATAGTTGTGACTTCGGTTGCGAACCTGGAAGTCCGGAATTGGCGGGGGAGGGAGTTCTGCCCCTTCCACGGGCGAGGAAGGTAGGGTCATGAAACGCAAACACGCTGGCTTCACCCTCATCGAACTGCTCGTTGTGGTGAGCATCATCGGAATTCTGGCGGCCCTCTTGCTGCCGGCGCTGGCACGCGCTCGCGAGCAAGCCCGTCGCGCTAGTTGCGCGAACAACCTGAAGCAACTTGGTTTGGTATTCTTCATGTATGCGGGCGAGGGTTCCGACTTGTTGCCGCCGGGTGCACCCAATGGCTACTGGGGCGAACGCATTTTCAGCACCTCGCAAGTGAACCAAAACCTCTACTACAATCGCCAATTGGTCCGGAACAATTTCACGTTCAACGCGAAGGCGCTATATCCGGAATACTTGTCGGATATGGGCGTGCTCGTCTGCCTCTCGGGCCTGCAGAGTCAGGGCGGGGAGAAGGATCGATGGTATGTAGATGAGACGTTCGCGCCGGAGTACATGAATCCGGATATGTACTCATACATTCCCAGCACCAACCCAAATCAGGAAAATCCCTACTATTGGGAATTGAAGAAGTTGGAAGGGATCAGACCCGATACCGAGTGCGTCACGAATCAGATGTACACGTATCTGCCGTATGCCGTAGTGACCGAGGAACAAGGCCTCTTTCTTCTGGACGAGCTGGAGCGGCTCATGGTTCTCGGAGTCACGAATTTCATGAACCGCGAAATTGTCGTTCCGGGCGGGCACGGGCCCGGCGGTAGCGACACCTTCTATCGGACGCGGATCGGGGTGGGGCGCATGTTCATCAGCAACATCAACGATCCCGCCAAGGACGCGGTTGCGGATTCGAAGATCCCGGTCATGTTCGATTCGGTGTCGGTGCAGGGCAGCGTAGTGATGCCGCACCAGCCCCTTGGCGGCAACGTCCTGTTTCTTGACGGGCACGTGGAGTTCAGAAAGTACCCGGACCCGTACACGTTATTGCCCTATACGGCGAATTTCATTGAATTCATGCGGGCAAACGTCTACGACAACTTCCCGTTGCTGAACGTCCCGCCATGGTGCGGAAACCGTCTGCCGGGCGTCGCGTTTGAGCCGCGCTACTGGTACTACCCGAACGACCCCTACTACAATGGGCTGAATTTGCCGCCGTCTGCGTTCTAGTCCGGGACGATTGGAACGAATTCGGAAGCTGCGTCGCATGCGTGTGGCGCAATCGTGAACCGATTGAATGGCAAGACCACGGGAGGAGTCCATACGAGCGAGGATGGACTCCGAGAATGGGCATCCGGCAGGTCTGTGAAGCACATGCGCGTTTCTGTACATTTGACCCGTTTTGTAGACATAATGACCCGGAAGCTTGAAAAGGGCCGGGTGCACGAAGGATGTGAATCTGGTTAAGCGCGTTGCGGTAGCTCGCATTGGGGTGCTGGACGTATGGACGAACCGGCATTGGGCAACTGGGGCGTAGACTGGCTCGGTGTGTCGTTCACCGGAGGCGATCCGGCGGTGTATGTAACACGACAGAGAGGATAATCATGGGGCGTGGTAGTGTTTTGAAGGTCGTTGTGGTTGTGGCATTGCTGGGAATTATTCCCTTGTCGGCGCATGCATGGGGGCCAACGGCCAAGCGCGCCATCGTGGGCACCAGCTTCCAGGTGCTCGCGCAGTCCTACAACAATCCTTTCAAGAACGTGAACGTAGACTATGAACAAGACGTGATTCGCGGGGCGTTGGCGAATCGAGACGTGCTCGGCGACAACGTGCCGCTGGGGTCGTCCGCCGAAGTCATTAACGCCATCGGAACGCAAACGCAGCTTTTGCGGGAAGCGCGTAAATTCGGAGTGGGCAGCTACTTTGCGTTTCGGATGGGGGTGTTGGCTGGGTTGGTAGCCGATGTGGAGTTGCCGTTCACATTCGACGGAGATCCAGCAGCGCGTCACACGCTGGAGCAAATGCAGAAGGACATTGACGATCACATAAAGGAATACCGCTACAAGTCCCGGCGGACACGTTTGGAGTATGTTCGCAATCCAACGGTTTACTTCACGCAGTCGCAAGAGCTTTTCAAAGACGCCCTTACGATCATCGCGTCCGATTACAAAAAGGGATCCGGCTATGCCGGTTTTCTCAGTAAAGGCGGCCAAGTCTTCTTCAGCGAGGCGGTGCAAGCCGTGTCGGATGTTTGGTACACGGTATTGCTCCCTGAAGGAGATGCTGCGGACGTCAAGCCTTCCGCCCAAGCGCTGACTTGGTATCTTGTCGATCAGGTCGAGTATCTGCTCAAAGTAAAGAAGAACATGAAGGAAACCGAGAAGGTTTACGACCAGTTCGCGAAGCAGTCCTGCGACTCCCTTGCCGCATATGAGCGGATTGCGGACGCGTTCTATGCGTTTGGGGACAAGAGGGGCCGTGAGCGAGGTGTCCGCGAATGGTCCGCCGCACTGAAGTACAGCGGCAACGAGCGCGAGCGAATACTCAAGAAGCTCTCGCAGCACTACATGAACGAAGGCCAACGCTTGTTCGAGCACGCGTCCACGAAGGACGCGGCGAACGACACGCTTCAGAATGCGCTGGGCAACTTCACAAAGTCGCTTGAGTTCGATCAATCGAACAAAGAAGCCGCCACGATGATCAACAATACCCAGGTAGCGATCACCGAGCGCGACCAGCGCCTGAAGCTGGCGATGGAAACGGTTGCGGCCGGACAAAGCGTCATGAAGAAGGCCGAAGTGGACATGGCCGGCGAGCAGAACGAGCGCGCGTTGGCGAACTTCCGCCAAGCCATCGTTGTGTTCGAGCAGGTGGGCGACGAGTTCAAGGAGCAACAGGAAAGCGCCAATGAAGGTTCGGCGGAAGCCCGGCGCATGATCAACCGCATCATCAACAAGGTCCTCGATCAAGCCCAAGACAGGCTGGACGAAGGCGATCGGCTGGTGGCGGACAACAAGTACGACCAGGCGATTGACACGTACAAGAGCGTGCCAACCGTGCTGAATGTCGTTCCCGAAGATGCGCCGCGCACTCAGGGCTTGCAGAAGGTAAAGCTGGTCGAGCAGTCTCAGAATAAGGTCAAGGACGCGGAAAAGGCCAAGCGTGCTTTCGAAGAAGCGGAAAAGGCGCGCAAGGCTGCTGCCGAAGCCGAAGCTGCCAATCCGGGCGCGGCTGCCCCTGCCCCCGCAGCTCCCCGTCAGCCACTTATACCGCCGCCTGCGCCTCCCGCGGAGGATGAAGGATAGCGGAAGGGCGGTTGAGTGGCCCTGTTCGGGAAACGAATTTCCTCATAGAGTGCAAGAGGCGGAGCCAAGCGGCTCCGCCTCTTCTTTGTGGATTGGAGAAAGCGGGATACTAGCCCGCCGATGGATTGAAGCCGTCAGGATTGCCGGCGCCGGGTCGCGAGGTCCGCGAACTGATTCGCAAGTTCCGCCTTCTTGATCTTGCCCGTCGCAGTCTTTGGAAGCTCCGCCAAGAACTCGACAAAACGCGGGCATTTGTACACGGCCAGATGCTCGCGGCAGTAGGCAATTACGTCTTGCTCGGTCAGCGCGGAGCCTTCGGCCCGTTTCACGACAGCCAAGACCTCCTGCCCCCAACGCTCCTCGTGAACGCCCACGATACAGCACTCTTCAACACCGGGCATCACCGACAGGATGTTTTCTACCTGGGCGGGATAGATGTTCTGGCCGCCTCGGATGATCATATCTTTCAGCCGGCCAGCGATATAGAGATAGCCGTCTTCGTCGTATCTCCCCAAGTCGCCCGTATGAAGCCAGCCGCCCTTGATGACTTCCGCGGTTGCTTCCGGATCCTTGTAGTAACCTTTCATCACCGTCGGACCCGAGACTAGGATTTCCCCTACTTCGCCGACGGGAACTTCTTTGCCGTCTTCACCTACGATTCGAATGGACGTGTAGCGAAGCGGCGAGCCCACGCTGTCCCACTTGATGGGGTCTCGGTAGTCGGCCACGGCGCTGGCGCATGTCGCCTCCGTAAGCCCATAGCCCATGATCAAGGGTCTCTTCAGGACTTCTTGCGCGGTGCGGTAGATGCTTTCGGGCAGCGGTGCCGCACCGGACGCGAAAACGCGAATCGAGCTGATGTCTCTCGGTTCGGCCTGCATCATGCGGCACATCACCATGTAGATTGTGGGAACGGCGCTCATCACCGTGGCGCGGTACTTTTCGATAAACGGCAGAATCGACAGCGGCGCGAACTTGCGCGTCATGACCACGGTGGCGCTCGCCGAAAGAGGGACCAAGACGGAGGTCACCTGGGCGTTTACGTGGAATAAGGGCAGCACCATCAGAAAACGGTCATCCAGTCCCATCGGGATCACGTGCATGAGCATGCGCGCATTTGCCAGGTAATTGCGATGGGTCAACACGACTCCCTTGGGAGTGCCCGTTGTACCCGACGTATAAATGATGGCGGCGTCGTCTTCGGGTGTGGTGACAATTTCCGGGACTTCCGCAACGGGGTCGAGGAGCGACGCAAACCGGTTGAATCCTTCGGCACCGTCGCCGGTAATGAAGATCCGGCTCAGTCGCGGAACGAGGGCCTTGGCTTTCTCGCACAAGGGCGCAAACTCGGGGATGGTAACCAAGGTCTCCGCGTCGCAATGATCGGCGATATAGGCAATTTCCAAAGGCTTCAGGAGCGGATTGACGGGGACCATGAGCGCGCCGATACGGCCCAACCCCAGCATGAGATAGACGAACTCGACGCAATTGCCCAACAGCAAGACGACTTTGTCGCCTTTGGCAACGCCCATGGCGGCAAGGTTGGCCGCCACGCGGGTTGCCATTTCGTCGACGTATGCGAAGGATTGCTCTTCGCCGTCGCAAATCAGAAAGGTCTTGTCTCCCAACGAACAGGCGCGTTCTTCCAATAAGTGTGTGATGGTCACGATGGTCAATCTCCCCCAGATTCTGTGACACTTGGCGCAACGGCGCCAAGATCTCCCTCATCGCAAGTAATGAGGGTCATAGTATACAAGCATACAGCGACCGGGTTCCCGTCGAAAGCCCCCTATGCGCGCAATTGTCAGGGGTGCGGCGCCTCGGCGGGAAACGCCCGCATCTTCACGTTCCGAATAGACCCGGTGGTTTGCCACGTGGCAATTCCCAGCGGACGCGACTTCTCGACTTCCCACCGGATACCTATCTTGTGGCCTTCCGTCGTTTCGTCGATAACCTGCTGCTCGTTGATCCACGCCTCAATCTTCTTGGGAGTGACGCGCAGCCGGATGTAGTACCACCTGCCATTGTCGAAATCGCGCCACGAAGCGGACCCGTTCTCCGAGGCGTCCAGATTGTCCAACGACGACAAACCGACAAGCCTGCCGCCCCAACCACCGAGGATCAGCGAGCAGGGATCGTCGTTGTATGGAAAGGTCAATGCACAGAAGAAATCCGAGCCTTCGGTGCGCTGTGCGTCCAGCGTGATCTCGTAGTTCATCTTCGCAAGCGGGCCTTTCCAGCGGATACCCGTCATGTCGTTGCCCGTGCCGATGACTACGGTATCCCCGTTGAGGGTTACCTTGCCCTGGCCATAGAAGTCCGACGTTTCCCAGTGCTTTTCCTCGACGAACTCGCCTTCGGGAAGGGTCTTGCCGTCTTTGCCGATGTTGTGCTTCATGACGAAGTCGATACGTTCGGACTTCGGTTTTTCTTCTTTGTCGGCGGCATAGGCCCCGAAGCAAGACGCCATGACCACGGCCAGCGAGACCGCGGCACGGGTTTTCCGTTGCGCTTTTGCTCGATACGCGAACATAGAAACTTCCTCCGTCGGGCGTGCCCGGATTGTACGAATGGCTGCAAGGCACTCAATCATACTCCAATCGTGTTCGCCGTCACACGCGGGTCTGG
>JBHEKO010000279.1:0-3793 GCA_041859475.1 Candidatus Hydrogenedentales bacterium | reverse complement strand
GGTCACGCTCCATTTCCTGGCGCATGCCTTCGCGCAGCGCCTCGATAAAACGAATCCTTCTTGCCATGGTTCTTCCTTCTACGATATTGGGCGAATCGCCTCAATATCCTGTGTTGTGCAACGAAATCCTTCTCCGGGCGTTAAGAGCCGCACGGGGACGTGCGGGCACCGCCGGGAGCATGCTTGAATAAACGTCTCTGGGTCGCCGTTGTGCTCCTTGAACATCCAGAAATGACACGGAACAACGACGCGCGGCGATGCGAGCGCGGTGAGTTTAGCCGCCTGCTCGGCATCGAGATTCCCAAAGCGCCCATTAATACACGTAATCAGGACGTCAGGTTTGAGATCGATCAGGGGTTGTATCAACGGAATGTTGAACGCCGTGTCCGCCGTGAACAAAACGCGGACCTCGCCGAAGTCGAAGAGCAACGAGAGGGCCGTCGGCGACAAGTCGCCGTGATCGGCTCGCGACGCGAACACGTCCACGCCATCCAGCGAACACCGCTCGCCTGCCTCAAGGAGTACGCGGCTGCTTTCCGGGATGCCCATCTTCTCGTATTCGGGCACACACGCAATCGTGCCCGCGAACCGGCACGACGGATTGTTGCGCGCGATCACCGGGAGCGCGTCCGTGTCGAGATGGTCGAGGTGCTCATGCGAACTCACGACCCAGTCGGCGCGTACGTCGTCCATCGCGATGGGCGCCAGCGACAGGCGCTTGAAACCAAAGGCTTTCTCCACGACGTTAGACAGATACGGGTCCACGTAGAGGACCTTGCCTGCGGCGTTCTTGAATACAAACCCCGCCTGGGCAAGCCACCACAAGGCCACGCCACCGTCCGATACGCGCGTTTCCTGAATCTCGTTTGCCAGTATCTTCATAGGTTGTCCCAGGTTATCTTCCGGCCACCATGCGGTTGCGGAGCACGCCAATCTTCTCGATATCGACTTCGCACACGTCGCCGGGCCTGAGCAAGCGCGGCGGTTTCCGCGCAAGACCGATTCCGCTCGGCGTGCCCGTATACAGCACAGTTCCGGGAAGAAGCGTCATGGTCTGGCTGAAGTAACTGATGAGCGTGGCGACATTGAACACCATGTCCTTCGTGGACTGGTTCTGCATTTCTTCGCCGTTGAGCAGCATGCGCACGCGCACGTCGCTCACATCGACATCCGTGACCACGTAGGGCCCGATGGGCGCGAACGTGTCGAGGCTCTTCGCGCGCGCCCACTGGCCATCGCTCTTTTGGAAATCGCGCGCAGAGACGTCGTTGCCGCAGGTGTAGCCAAACACGTAATCAAGGGCTGTGTCCACGGAGACGTTCCGGGCGGCCTTGCCGATGATGGCCACAAGTTCGGCTTCGTAGTCGATGAACTCCGGCGCGATAGAGGGAATGACCACATCGCATTCGTGCGCGTTAGCGGCGGAAGTCGCCTTGATGAAAAGTAGTGGCGACGTTGGCAACTCGTCGGCTGTTTCCGCGGCGTGCTCGCGGTAGTTGCGGCCGACACAGAGAATATTGGGCGGGTCCACCGGCGGCAGATAGCGCACGATGTCCTTCTCGCCAAGGACCTCGCCTGTGGGTTCCGGCTTGTCCATAAGGCTGCCCTTCAATACGCGAATCTCGCCTTGATCGCCCACCAAGCCATAAACGCCCAGCGGGTATTTCGTCGTTGCGAATCGAACAAACTTCATATCAGGAACTCCTGTTTAGAATTCTCTTAACGTTAACCTAAACGAGCCGCGACACAGGGTCTTTGCCCAACAGAAAATCGCGCGCCGCTTCGCCGGCTTTGGTTTGCAGCATCACGACGGCCTTCTCCGATACGGGCGCCGCGTGACTGGTGAGTATCACATTCTGGAAGTCGCGCAACGGGCTGCCCGCGGGCAGCGGCTCGGCTTCAAACACATCCAATCCAGCGCCACCCAGGTGGCCGGCTTTCAGGGCATCGATCAATGCAGGCTCGTCGACAACGGGCCCGCGCGACGTGTTGATGAGAATGGCGCCGGGCTTCATCAGGCCAAGGGCGTTGGCATCGATGAGATGCGTCGTTTCCTTGACGAGCGGACAGTGCAACGAAACGATGTCGGACTGGGCCAGCAGTTCCTTGAATCCTACCGGCTTGGCCTTGTACTCGGCAAACACCTCCGGCTTGAGGAAGGGGTCGTGGGCGAGGATGGAGAATCCAAGCATGGAGGCTTTGCGGGCGAGATTGCGGGCAATCTTCCCGAAGCTCACAAGGCCCAAGGTAAGATCGGTCAACGCGGGGATGGGCCGGAACGGGTTCACCCCCCAGCCTCCCTTGACAATTTGGTTATGGTCTTGCGGAATGCGGCGGCACAGCGAGAGGATCATCGCCAGCGCATGGTTTGCGACTTCCTCGACGCAGAAATCGGGTACATTCGCAGCGACCACGCCGAGGTTCTTGGCCGCGTCGAGATCGAAGTTGTTGACGCCGACGCCGTAGCGCACGATACAACGGACCTTGGGCAGCGCTTCGAGGACGCGCCGCGTCACGGGCGCCCACTGCACAAGAAGCACATCGGCGCTGCCGCAGGTGCGGATGATGTCGTCTTCCGTTTTGCAGATGGGTTGAATAGCTTCCAATTCGAATCCCGCGGGTTCAATGACGCCGCGTTCGTAGTCGATATTGGGGAACCCATGGTCGGTGATAATGACTTTCTTCACGCGTCTTCCTCCCTTTCGTACGTATGCTCGCCTAGCTACCCAATGCCGCCTTGGGGGCCAGTGCATTAATTTCGTTCCAGAGTTGATCGTCAAGCGGAATGCCGTTCGCCGAGCGTTCGAGCGAACGGTGATATTCGGGTTCGCCGGGCGCCAGCACGCGGTCGAACCCTTCGGCTGTTGGCGCGGCGTGCAGCTCCGTAACCATCGCGGCGACTTGATCGCGGAAGGTGTCGCCACCCGCGAAGCGCCGGTAATCCAGCGCGCCGACGAGGTGGCACAGATCGCGCTTCTTGTCGAGCTCGCCGTACATGATCGGAATATTGGGACCAAAGGTCCCTCCGGAGAGCAGGCCCGTGAGCACGTCGATAACGGCCCCAAGGCCGTAGCCCTTCGCTCCGGCCGCGGGCGTCCAGAACGCCGCCTTGTGCGGATCGATCGTGGGCTTTCCTTCGCTATCCAACGCCCAGGTGGGCGGTATCGGTTTGTTCTCCAACCGCGCCTTGTAGACATGGCCGCCAGCGACGGTACTCGTGGCCATATCCAACACCACGGGGGAACCGGATTGCGTGGGCACGCCCACGCACAGGGGATTCGAACCGAAAAATGGTAGACGGCCACCGAACGGCACGACGCCCTTATCCGTTTGCGTAAACACGAAACCAATCATTCCTGCTTCCATAGCGCGATGCGCGAAGAATGAAAGTGCGCCGCAATGGTTGCTGTGATTCACACCGACGAAGGCAACGCCCGATTCGCGGGCGAGGTCGATGGCGACGCCCATGGCGTCCCACGCCGTCACCGGGCCGAAGCCGTGATCGCCGTCGACAGTCGCCGTGGCCGTTCCGGTTTTCTCGATCCTTGTGTTCGGTCGTGGATTGATGGAACCGGCATCGACGCGCGAGACATAGTGCGGAATCCGCATCACGCCGTGTGAGTCCGTTCCGCGCAGATTTGCGTGCACGAGACAATCGGCCATGATGCCCGCGTCGCGCGCGGAAAGGCCGCGCCCCGTGAAGATCGAGGTCACTAGTCTCTTCAGATCGGAGGCTTGAATATTCATGAAACGGTCTTCGCCTTCTATTCGTAGTTGTGCGCGGCTTCGAAGA
>JBHEKO010000153.1:0-20255 GCA_041859475.1 Candidatus Hydrogenedentales bacterium | reverse complement strand
CGCCAGTTTCTATATTCCGTATCGAAGAGTCCGGCATTGGGCATGGGAAAGCTACTGGCTGGCCGGTGGCTTCTTCTCTTGGATCATCGCGCCCTGGATCCTGGCACTGCTCATCGTACCCGATGTTCCCCAAATCCTGGCTGAGACCGAGTTCCGCGTGCTTTTCTGGGCATACTTCTTCGGGGCCATGTGGGGGCTGGGCGGTTTGACCTTCGGGTTGACCATGCGCTATCTCGGCATTGCGCTGGGAATGGCCATTGCCCTTGGCTACTGCGCCGCATTCGGTACGCTGATGCCTCCGATATTCGACGGCAAATTCGGGAGCATTATTTCCGAGACATCAGGCATCGTGACGTTGGTTGGAGTTGCGGTATGTCTTGCCGGCATCGCAGTCAGCGGACTCGCCGGCATGTCGAAAGAGAAAGAGCTTCCAGAGGAACAGAAGAAAGCGGTCATCAAAGAATTCAATTTCTTCAAGGGACTCCTCGTAGCCACATTCTCGGGCGTGATGAGCGCCTCAATGTCCTACGGCATGGCGGCAGGAAAGCCAATGGCTGAGTTGGCGCTCAAGCACGGCGCTCCCTCGCTGTTCCAGAACCTTCCCGTGTTGATCGTCGTTCTGGCCGGTGGTTTCACGACGAACTTCATCTGGTGCGTCCTGCTGAATGTGAAGAATAAGACTGGCTGGGATTACATTGCTCCGGTGTCGAGCGCGGACGGCGCTCGCGTTCCCTTGGTCTCGAACTATGTGTTTTCCGCCATCGCGGGTACAACGTGGTATCTTCAGTTCTTCTTCTACAGCATGGGCAATACGAAGATGGGTAGATTCGAGTTCTCCAGTTGGACCCTCCACATGGCGAGCATTATCATCTTCAGCACGCTGTGGGGAATCGCGCTTCACGAGTGGAAAGGGACCAGCAAGCGCACGCACGTCCTTATCGCGATAGGGCTTGCCGTTCTCATCGGCTCAACCATCGTCGTCGGTTGGGGCAATTACCTCGGCAACTTGAAGGACCAGTAGCGCGACACGCGGGAACGCGTTCGGGCGAATGCGCAACGGCGAGGAGAATCCCAATGAGTGCGGAACTGGATAGGACTGTCGAGAGCGCGGCGAGTGGGGGAGAGTACGAGCGCGAACCCGTTCCCGAGCGCGCGACAAAGGGCTGGAAGAGCTTCATCGGCATGTACGCAGGCGAACACGCGGCCGGCACGGAATTCATGATTGGCCCGCTGTTCGTCACCCACGGGGTCACGGCCTTCGACGTTATCGTTGGGTTGCTCATTGGAAACCTTCTGGCGGTGTTGAGTTGGACCTTGCTCTGCGCGCCCATCGCCGTGAAGAAACGGCTCACGCTCTACAATCAGATGGAGAAGATCTGCGGAGCCAAGCTTGTCACAATCTACAATGTCGCCAATGGGGTGCTCTTCTGCTTCCTCGCCGGGGCGATGGTGTCCGTGTCGGCGACCGCCGTGGGACTGCCCTTCCATATGCCCATGCCGGAACTCACGGACATGTATCCCAACAGCGTAGGCTGGATCATCGCCGTTGTGGCGGTAGGGTCCGTCATCTCAATCGTCGCGGCCAGAGGCTACGACACCGTCGCGCATGTGGCAAACATTGCCTCTCCATGGATGGTAGTCGTGTTTATCGCTTGCGGCATCGCGGCTCTGCCCGAACTCGGCGTTCACTCGCTCGGAGAGTTCTGGGCAATCGCTACGACAAAGGTCTGGAGCGGCGTGCCGCAAGCAGGGCAATCTCAATACGGCATCTGGCACATCATCTTTTTCGCGTGGTTCTGCAACATGGCCATGCACATCGGAATGGCCGATCTCTCGGTCTTTCGTTTCGCGAAGAAGGCGCGCTACGGCCTGTCGTCCGCGTCGGGGATGTACCTCGGCCATTACATCGCATGGATTGCGGCGGGGCTGCTCTATGCTGTTCAACTTCAAAAAGACCCCGGCAACACTGCCGTGGCGCCGGGTCCAATGGCATGGAATATCGCCGGCGCTACCGGCGTCCTTTGCGTCATTATCGCCGGATGGACCACCGCAAATCCCACCATCTATCGCGCTGGCCTGGCGTTTCAAGCACTTCGCCCCAAGTGGTCTCGATTCAGAGTCACGCTCGTGGCTGGCGCGGTGGCCACGGTGGGCGCGATCTTCCCCGCCCTCGTTATGAAGCTTCTCGACTTCGTCGCACTCTACGGGCTGATCCTGATGCCGATGGGCGCGGTGATACTCATCGACCACTACGTCATGCGAAAGCTGAACATGCAGGAATTCTACGCCGAGAAGGCAGGCATCTCGTTTAACTGGGCCGCGGGCCTCACATGGTTGATCACGCTCGCGTTCTGCGTCGGCCTGAACAAGGCCGCGGGCGTCGAGATCTTCTTTCTCGGCCTCCCCGGATGGTTTGTCGCGGCGTTCCTCTACATTGTCCTCAGCAAGATGATTCAGAAGCCGGTAGCGGCGCGGGGGATATAACCAATGAAACCAATTCTCATGGCCGCGTCCTTCGTCGCGCTAATCGTGCTGATGCTTGGGCCAACCCTATATTACTTGGGCAAGATTGACCTCGACACCAACAAGCACATCCTGCTGGCAGGCACCGCGCTCTGGTTCGTAGTGACCCCCTTCTGGATGAAAAGCAAAAGCGGCGCATAGCTGCCACCTACGAACCTACGAATGAAAAGAGCCCGGCATCGACTGCCGGGCTCTTCGTTTCTTTTGTTTGGACGGGGACTACAGCCGCGTGGCCTCTTTATCGGGTTGAATGTCCAAGGCGGTCAGGTCTTCCTCGGAGAGTTCGGCAAAGGACGAGGCCTTGGTCGTCAAAGGCGTATCGTCCGCCGAATCGCGCCGCCGGTTGACCGTCCTTCCAGCCAACACGAGACGGCGAAACTCCTGAACTGTCGCGAACGAATCCAACGTCTCGATCCAATAACGGTTCAAGTAATTCAGGCCTAGCGCATTCGATGCGAACACCTCGGCAAGGCGGTATTTCTCGACACAACTGCGTTGAGCCGCTGCCTGCTCTTTGCCGGGATGCTGACTGGTCTGAGTCTCAATCGCATCTGCCAAGGCAAGATACCTGGGAAGGGCTTCCCCCCATGGGAAAGGATGCGACAGCACGGTCAAGTATCCGTCCGCGCACGCTTGAGCGAAAATCTCACTCGGAGTCGTCATTGACTCGTAGACGGGATTGTCCGCCCCTAGAACGAGTACATTCTGGCCGTCTGGAAGCGTAAGCTCGGTCCCCGGGTAGACACGCAACTGCTCGGTCATCTCGTTCAGTCCGGCAATCTCGCGGGAAGACCAGACCTTGCCATACTCGGTGATGAACAGCGCGTCATAGCCGCTGGCCTCCGCCATCGCGACAAGCTCCGAGGGGGGAATCCGGGAAGCAGGGGAATAGCGATTCGTGTGGGAGTGAATCTCAACCTTCATGGCCTCACCTTCCGTCCTTGGGTTACGAACGGCCAAGCATGTACGGCCTGTACCCTGGCACTCGGGCACGCTGTGTATTCAACACGCCGGCAATACACAGTCCCAATGCCAGCAGGACGACAGCCTTCCGCACGACACCGGCGACCATGCCAGCATCATACTGCTATGGATTATAACATGCTTTCCGCAAAGGATGTTCCAGGTGCGAAAACAGCAAAGATTCTCGACTCCTCAGCGTATTGGAATGCCACCCGAACGGTAGAGCCTCCATCTTGTACCGCCGGCATCTTGCCGGCTCTTGGGCTTCAGCGCACCAACGTCCCCTTGCCACGGAATGCCGCTTGGAAGGCGGCGGTACATATTCAGCCATCTGCATCGCCCTTTGCTTTTCAAACGTGAGTGCTCTACTCTTTTCTTGCTTGTGATCACAATCGATCAATCAAGAGTTCCCAGGCAACATCGGGAGTACTACTCATGACATCGCTGATGGTGGCGTTCGTTCTTACCGTGTCCGCACAGAGTCCAGTCTATGAGGCGAAGGAGATCTTCGCGCCCGTCCCCATGCACACGCATGGGTCGAGCATTGTCGAACTGCCCAACGGCGATCTGCTCTCCGCATGGTTCTACGGGAAGGGGGAGAAGACCGACGATACCCTGATCATCCAAGGCGCCCGGAAGAAGAAAGGCGCGGACACGTGGTCAGCCCCGTTCACGCTGGCCGATTCACAAGACTTGCCGGATCAAAACCCCGTTCTCTTCGTCGATCCGCGCGGCACTTTGTGGCTGTTCTGGATCGTCAGCTTGGACAACACCTACGACACCTATCTTGTAAAGTTCCAGACGTCGACAAAGTACGATGGCGACGCGGCGCCGGAGTGGGGTACGCAGGACGTGCTTCACGTGCGCCCGACGGACCTCGAAGCCAAAGTGCTCCAGGACATCGAGACCCACCGCGACGAATACGACGCGTACTTGACCTCGCACAAGAAGTACCCGGAATGGATCTCCGACGCCCAGGCAAACGTCAAAGTGAAGCTGCGCCAACGCCTGGGCTGGATGACCCGGATACATCCCATTGTGACCGCCGATTCGCGCATGATATTGCCGCTGTACTCGGATGCGTTCGCCTGTTCGTTGGCCGCGATTACCCAGGACTGGGGCAAGACATGGTCCTTCAGCGAACCCATCCTGCACATCAATGTGCAAGCGTGCCTCGTGCAGAAGAAAGATGGCGATATCGTCGCATTCATGCGCGACCGCGGCGCGAAACGCCGCATTCCGCGCTCCATCTCAAAGGACGGCGGACTTACCTGGTCGCTTACGGAACCGATGGAGATCCCAAACCCCGATTCAAGCGTCGATTGCATCGCCTTGAAAAGCGGGAACTGGGCTCTCGTGTGCAACGACACCGAAGGCGGACTTCGCGGCGGAAGGAATCAGTTGAGCGTCTTTCTGTCGGACGACGAAGGCGCCACCTGGAAGTGGAAGCGCACCCTCGAGAAACACGGCGAAGAATGCGCCGCGTCCTACCCCTCCTTCATCCAAGCCCAAGACGGAACGCTCCACTGCACGTACACGTACTCTCCGTCGCCCAACGAAACCATCAAACACGCACACTTCGACGAAGCCTGGATCAAAGAAGGCGACAAGTAGAACTGAAAGAGCGACTGCATTTTGTCAGCGCCCGGTTCGATGAACCAGGCGCGCGTGAGTGGTCGCCGTTCCGCTTACCGGAATCCTTCAAGTAACTCGCAGTCTGCGGTTTGCGCTGCGCCGCGCTCGGCGATCGCAGCGCCAATTGGCCGAAGGTCACAGTTAATCCAAGACGCCCAGCTGCCGACAAGGGTGTCGGCGGAGATCTGTCTACGAGTTTAAGGCAGCTAATGGGGGTTCGGTTATGGATGGGCCTTTGTAGACGGATTCGGCGTAGGCGCGGACGGGACTGTTCTTGGCGCACGCTTCGGGCGGTGTTTTGCCAGCTATGAGGTTGTTGAGATAGTCCTGAAGGTAGTCGTTGTGGTCTTGCAGAGCCTTGTATTCTTGTTGGAGAAGAAATAACTCCTTCTTGTCGGTCATTCCCGGGATCGGCGGAAGCTAGAGATTGCCGAGGATGTGGCTGGCGAGTCCTTTGGAAACGAAAAGTTCTGTAGGACGATATGATGAGGCCACGTGATCGTGTTCGGACTTGGCGAGTTGTTCGTCGAGATAGATGACGTTGTCGAAGGCTTCGGCCATTTCTACGTCGCGGCCTTGGAATGCGGCGTCGATGGATTGGAGCAGGTAACCCTTGATGTGGAACAGTTCGAGCTCGGAGTCGAGTTGGGCGTCGGCGATGGAGTTCGGGTCGAGGGCGGTGTCCTGTTGGGCGCGTTCGGTGTGGCGGACGATAGCTTCTGGAATAGCCCTGCCTTGTTGCATAATCGGTCCGTCGCTCGACTCTCCGTGACCATCACAGGATTATCTGCGCAAGCTACATACCGGCGGAAAGAAGAGCATTCCCACAGGAGGTGGTCACAAGATGCTGTTATGGGGCGATATGGTAGCGGCACATGGAGAAGTGAAGGGGAACAAAAAAGCTACGACCGCCTATTACACAGAGAGTATCGATTCCGCATGGATCAGTCTTTTGACGCCGAGAGTCGCACTTACTCCAGCAATGAACTTGCATGCGACCTTGACGTGGGAGTCCTAATTGGAAAACCAGGTAGCCACAACCATGAGACGAATATTCGGGTTTCTATTTGTCCTCGCTATGCTTCTGTTTGCACTGCCCCCACTGCAGGCAGCCGAGTATTTCATCGCGCCTGACGGCAACGATTCGAATCTTGGTACGGCCATCGAAAAACCATTGCGGACGCTTCAGCGGGCGGCTGACGCGGCGGTCGCGGGCGACACGTGCTTCATTCGCGCTGGGGTCTATCGTGAGACAGTCTCAATAACAAAGTCCGGCGAACAGGAAAAGCCGATCACGTTTTCCAGCTACCAGGGAGAGCGAGTCATCATTGATGGCTCCGATATCGTCACCGGTATTTGGAATCAAAGCGGTGACAAGATATGGAAGGTCAAAGTCGCCGCAAAGGAATCGATTGAGTCAGTCTTCCTTGATGAGCGAATGCTGGTCGAGGCGCGATGGCCGAATTGCTCTTGGGAAGAGAATTGGCAACCGGAGAAGAAGTGGGCTTCAACTGGCAAAGGTACAGCTCTTGGCCAAATTGAAAGCGCGGCGCTGGCAGAATCGGGGCAGGATTTTCGGAATGGAGTGGCTTACATCAAGCTAAGCAAAGGCAACAACTGCTTTACCCGCCCAGTGACGGCCCATCACCCTGGCAGTGCGACGTTGTTTTACGATTCGACGGGCGTGGAAGGGAGAGCGTGGGGTGAAGACTCGATGCCCGAACGAATCAAGAGTTACGGCTTCGAAAACAACCGGTTCTTCCTTGCTGCGCGCGGTGCGCTCGATGTCCCGGGAGAGTGGTGGCATGACGTGGAACAGGGTGAGTTGCTCTTGATCCCTCCCGATGGCGTGGAACCAAGCCAAAGCGCCGTCTCAATTAAAGCTCGCGTCGCTGGCTTCGAAGGTAATGGCGTCAGCAATATTGTTATCAATACTCTCGAGTTCCATAAATGCAATGTGCGGTTTGCTCAAAGCAGCCGAATCGTTCTCCGGGGCTGCCGGTTCCTCTTTCCTTCGACACCCAAAGTATTCCCCAGCCTGAAGACGGCTGAAAAGATGCAGAAGAACCTTCGTATTGAAGGTGAGGACAACCTTGTGGAGCGCTGCTTGATCGAATGGGCGGTGGATGGCGCGATAGAAATCGAAGGCTCAGGCAACCATGTGGAAAACTGCGTCGTGCATGACTGCAACCTCCATGGCCGACACCCAGGTCCCGGTATTAGCGTGGACGGAGCAGAAAGCCTGAGCAACCGCAAGGCGAAACGCTCCGCAGACGCCATTGGCAGCGCGGAGGCCGGATCGCGTGTATTGGCTCCCAACGTCATCCGGCGCTGCACGGTTTACAATATTGGCAGCGTTGGTATCTACGCGCGGGGCGCTGCACCTGCAAAGCTCGATCACAACCACATATTTAACGCCGGTCTATACTGTGTGGATGTTTCATCGCTGTATGTGCCCATCGGCAGGAATATGCGCGGCACGCTGGTCCATCACAATTGGCTACACGACATCCGTGGCATTGGCTATCGCGTGGACATCGAGGGACGCGAAATGGTCTTTCATCACAACCTGGTCTGGAACGCTTCCGTAGGATGCAAAATGCAGGGGTTCCAACTGGAAGGCTACAATAACACCCTCATCGTGAACAATCCCAAAGGCGGACTAATCGTGGTCTTCGAGCCGGGAATCGCGCCTGCCGAGCGTGCTGGATGGCGCGTGCGCAACAACGTTGCATATTCCTTTCTTGACCGCATGTCCTGGCGCAGCGACTACAAGAACGCCGACCGAGAGTTCGTACTACCACTCAAGCCCGAAACGGGCGCCATCGATTCTAATGCGGCCATCGTGCCGGGTGCTGAAGACCAGTTTTTTGTCAATGCGAATCAGTATGATTTCCGCCCCAAGCCGGGTGGTCCGCTAGATGCCAGCGGCTTGAAGGTACCCGGAATCGCCGAAGGCGATGGCGGACGCCCACCTTCAATAGGCGCCCTCGAGACGGAGGGAGAGCCGTGGCTAGCTGGCGCCGATTGGCTGAACGAGGGTCTGCCTGTCCCCCGCAGCGCCAAGGCCGCGACGGAACTCGCGCTCCGGGTCCGCCCCGAGAATTGCGTCATCGAGACATTAGTCTCGGGAAACAAGGAGGAGTGAGGGCGGTGTCCGCATTTCGATTCAATCAGGCGGTCCATCTGGACTGACACCATGGCGCGCGTATATAATCCTCCAAACCTGTCCGGCGGTCTGTGCCCGGTGCAACGAGACCAACTCTCCAGGGCAGCGTTCAGGGGCGTTTTCAAGGGATTTCCCCTCACAATTACCGGCCGTCGTGCCGATGGAGGACGAGAAGCATGTCGATTCTGACGGGAAAAGTGTTGGTGGCTCAGGGCGGTGGCCCTACCGCCGTAATCAATCAAAGCATGGTGGGGGCGGTGCTTGAGTCGCGCAAGTTCCCGCAGGTCACGCGTGTCTACGGCGCACTGCACGGCGTGCGGGGTATCGTCGACGAGGACTTCCTCGACTTGACGGAAGCGACCACGCACAATCTTGAAGCCGTCGCCCAAACTCCTTCATCGGGTCTCCTTTCCACGCGCGACAAGCCAGACGTGGAATACTGCAAAAAGGTCTTCCAAGTATGCCGCGCCCATGACGTGCGCTACTTCTTCTACATCGGCGGCAACGACAGCGCGGATACCTGCCGCATCGTGAACGAAGAATCCGACAAGGCCGGGTACGAGATGCGCGTCATCCACATCCCGAAAACCATCGACAACGATCTTAAAGTCACGGACCATTGCCCCGGCTACGGTTCGGCGGCGAAGTTTGTGGCGCAGGCATTCGCCGGCGTCAACCTCGACAATCGCGCGATCCCGGGCGTCTATATCGGCGTGGTCATGGGCCGTCACGCGGGCTTCCTGACCGCCGCCTCCATTCTGGCGAAGAAATACCCTGACGACGGTCCACACCTCATCTACATCCCCGAACGCGCCCTCACAAAAGAAAAATTCATCGCGGACGTGCAGACCGCGTACGAGAAGTACGGACGTTGTGTCGTTGCCGTTTCCGAGGGCATTGTCGGACCGAGCGGGAAAGCGATCGCCTCCGAGTTCTCGCAGGAGAAGGACGCGCACGGAAACATTCAACTCTCCGGGACCGGCGCCTTGGGCGATTTGCTGTCTGCGTGGGTGAAGGACAACACGAAGATCAAACGCGTGCGTGCGGATACCCTCGGGTACCTTCAGCGCAGCTTCCTCGGGTGCGTCAGCGAAGTCGATCAGTTCGAAGCGCGCGAAGTAGGCGAAAAGGCCGCTCAGTACGCGATCTGGCACAACCGCGACGGTTCGGTGTGCATCCGTCGCGTTGGCGACTACGCCGTCGAATACTTCCTGGCCGACCTGAAGGACGTGGCCCGCGTCAGCACCGAGATGCCCGACGAGTTTATCCACGCGGACGGCAACGGCGTAACCGAAGCCTTCAAGTCCTACGTGCGGCCGTTGGTTGGCGACCTCCCCGTTATGAAGCGCATTTCCGCACCGACCGTAGCCAAGGTCCTCAACAAGTAGCCGAGACAGTCTGAATACCAGGCGCCCTGGAGGAGAATGCTTCTCCGGGGCGCCTTTTTCTTCTGCCTTCGGTTTGAAGCGCATTCGCGTTTCGCCTAGTGTAGTGACGCTCAACTGCGGTGAATAGGGCACAACTGATGGGCAAACCTACAAATCACGCATCCGCGATAACGCGCCGAAGCTTCCTGGGAAAATCGCTTGCCGCGGCGGCCGGCCCCATGATCCTGCCGCGCCACGTGCTGGGCATGGCAGGCCAACCCGGCGCTAACGACCGCATCGTCACAGGCCACATCGGGATCGGCGGGCAAGGGCAATACCTGCTCGAACAGTTCAGCGAAAACGTTGGCGCGGTGTGCGATGTCGACGCCAATCATCTTCAAGCTGCCTTGAACAAGGTTGGACGGCGCGCCTATTCATGCAAGGACTACCGGGAGTTGCTCGACCGCGAAGACATCGACGCCGTTGTCATCGCCACCCCCGACCACTGGCACGGCGTGCAGACAGTGCATGCCTGCGAAGCGGGCAAAGACGTCTATTGCGAGAAACCTGCGAGCAAGACAATCGCCGAAGGCCAAGCCATGATGGAGACGGCCCGCCGTTACGGGCGCGTTGTGCAGATTGGGTCGCAGGGCAGGTCCACTCCCGACGCCCACGCGGCATGCACCTACCTCCGAAACGGCCAACTCGGCGCAATCGGCAAGGTCGCGTGCTGGCACATCCCGAACCCCGCCGGAGGCGATCCCGCAAAAGCGGGCGAGCCCCCAGCGGAACTCGATTGGGACCTCTGGCTGGGTCCTGCGGCGTGGCGGCCCTATAACCCCGACTACTGCCATGTCCTCTTTCGCTGGATGCTCGACCTTGGCGGAGGGTCTATCCGCGATCGCGGGGCGCACGTCTTCAGCGTCGTGCAATGGTGTCTTGATTTGGACATGACCTATCCCGCGCGCGTCACCGCAACCGGCACGCCTCCGTTGGAAGGCCTGTGGGATGTGCCCACGACCATGTAAGTGGTCTTCGAATATGACAATCCCAAGTTGACGATCACCTGGGGACAACCGGGCGTCAAAGGTTCCGAACATGAATTCGGCGCTGTCTTCCACGGCGAAAAGGGCAATCTGGTGCTGGGCGGCGGCGACGGCGGGTGTTTCGTTGACGACACGGTTCGCGCCTATGTCCCGCCCGAGGACGGCGTTCACCCCTTCCGAAGTCCTGGGCACGTTCGCAATTTCCTGGACTGCGTGAAGTCGCGCGAGAAACCGGTCATGGACATTCGGTTCGGCCACCGCGTGGCTACCCTCTGCAACTTGGCGGACATCTCCTATCGCGTAGGACGGACGCTAGCCTTCGATCCCGAGAAGGAGACTATCGTGAACGACGAGCAAGCGAATCGCCTGTTGCACACTCCAGGCAGAGGTCCGTGGCATGTATAGACTCACGTGGATTGCGTTGGTGCTGCTTGGCCTTTTCCTTCCCTTTTCTGGTATGGCCGCGGAACCTCCACAGCTCGTTGAAGGATTGACGTCCCCATTTGAAAACGTTCGGCGAGATGCTGTGCAGAGTGCGGCGGCAACGGGCGCCTCTGCCGTGGCGCCGGTCGCGGAACTGATGGCGTCGTCCTCTCCGGCAGTGGTCAAAGCGGCAACGCGTGCTCTTGAGAACATCGCGGCCTACGCGGGACGTCCGGATGCCGAAGCAGAACGCGCTGCCGTGGCCAAGGAACTGAGCAACCTGCTGGATGCCGCCCGCCCCGAAGGCATCCGACGTGAAGCTTTACGGCTGCTTGCCTTGATCGGCGGTGATACCGAAGTCAACGCCATAGCGGCCTTGCTGCGCGAACCCGCTCTGGCGGAGGAAGCGCGTGCCGCCCTCGACCGCATTCCTACTCCGGGCGCAGCCACTGCGCTCATCGGAGCCATCGGCAGTGCGCCTCCGGAATTGCGCCTTGGAATATTCGACACCCTGGCTCGGAAAGGGGCGAGAGGGGCGATCCCAACGGTACAACCCTATCTTGCGAATGCCGATGTGGAAACTCGCTGGCGGGCGTTTGAGGCGTTGTGCCGCATGGGTGTTGCTCCAAACGATCTGCCCGTGCCTCCGCAAGCCTTTGCCCGTGAAGACCGCAAGCGGTATATGCGCGGGTTCCTGTGGTCCGCGTATGCCAATATCGAAATGGGCAACACCCAAGTCGCGGAGAACATGTTCGCGACACTGGCTGCTTTCCCCATGGGACGCGACCAAGCCTGTGCCGCCTTGCTCGGCTTGGCCAAGCTGAATTCTCCGAAGCTCGTAGAACACGCATTGGGGTATTTGGCGGAGCCGAAGATCCGGCTCACCGCCATTGAAACCTTGAGCGCCGCTGACATCCCGGGGATTGACGAACGAGTGGAAAAGGGGATGCCGCTGGCGAACCCGTCCAATCGTGTGTCCATGCTACAGATCCTGGCCGCGCGCAAGTCCGCCAACGCCGGTGCTCTCTTGACTGCGATGCGACAGGACCCGTCCCCCGAGGTCCGGGTTGCCGCCTTCGAGCTGTTGGGCGAAGAACCGAGTGATACAGACCTCCAAGAAACGTTGAGGAAGAGTGCTCCGTGGAACCGCGAACGTGCGGCGCGCGAGTTCCTGAAACGGGCCGACCGCGCCATGGACGCGGGCGACGCCGAGAAGGCGCGAACTATGTTCGAAGCTGTTGCCTCGGCAAAGCTCCCCGAAGAACTGCTCGCAAGCGCCTATCGGGGAATCGCCCAAGTTGGCAGCCCCGCTTCACTGCAAATGGTCGATACCGCGTACGCCTCGTTGTCGGCTCCGGAGTCCGTCTCTCCAACCAAGGCGTACGCAGCAGCGGTAGAATGCGCCTACGCCTCGGTACACGCGGCGCAACCCGACCGCACGGTAGCGGAGAGCGAGGTCCGCCGGATAATCGAGTCGTCCAAGAACCCGGACGCTGTCAAGTTTGCCCTCGGCAAGTTGCGGCAACTCGGAGTCGATTCGCGCGTCTACGCCAGACGCCAGGGGTTTGTCACCGACTGGCGGCTCATGGGGCCTTTTCCAAATCAAGAAGACAGCGCCTTCGGAAAGTCGTACTTGAACGAAGCAGAGCCGTTGCCGGCGGACAGCATTCAAATTGAAGATAGGGCATACACGTGGAAGAGCGTGTCGTGCGACGCCGTTCCAACAATCATCGATCTCAAGACGGAGTTCGGCGGCGGCGAGAACGTCGCCGTGTATGCGGCAGCGGAATTGACTTGCGCGCAGGAGACGCCCGTTGCGTTGCTCATCGGCACCAATGACGGCTGCGAAATGTGGCTCAACCAAGTCAAAGTGCACGAACATCCCGAAGGACGCAGCCTCAATGTGGACGAAGACCGAGTCAATGCCGTCCTGAAGGCAGGCGCCAACACGCTATTAATCAAGGTGTTGCAAAATGGGGGATCGTGGGCGTTCTGCGCTCGCGTCGTATCCGAGGATGGATCGCCCATCGACACGGCAACACTCCAAGCAACGCCATAACCGCCCCTCGAAAACGGAAAGACACGTACCATGAAATCGACCGTCGCCGCTCTCGTGTGCTTCATCTCCGCTTGGGCTTTCGCAGGTCAGACCGCCCCGGTACCGCTGCCAAACGCCCATTCGCACAATGACTACGAACATGACCGTCCCTTGCTGGATGCGCTGGACCACGGATTTTGTAGCGTCGAAGCGGATATCTTTCTTGTCGAAGGAAAGCTCCTTGTCGCACACAATCTGAAAGACGTGAAACCCGAGCGTACCTTGCAGGTGTTGTATCTGGACCCGCTCAAGGAGCGCGTGAAGCAAAGTGGGGGAAGGATATACCCCAATGGACCGTCCGTGACGCTGCTTATCGATTTCAAAACGGAGGCCGGACCGACCTACGCCGCACTACGAGAAGTCCTGCTTCAATATGCGGATATGCTCACGAAGTTCACGCCCGATTCAACCGCCGAAGGCGCGGTCACGGTCATCCTGTCGGGCAACAGTCCACTGGAGCAAGTGAAGAGCGAAGCCGTGCGCTACGCCGCCATCGATGGACGCCCCGGCGATCTGGACGGCGAGTTGAATCCGAACCTTGTCCCGCTGATTAGCGAGAACTGGCGAGGCCTGTTCAAATGGTGGGGCGACGGCAAGATGCCCGAGGACCAGCATGCCCGCCTCGTTTCCTTGGTGACCAAGTCCCACGAGAAAGGATGCCGCGTACGCTTCTGGGGTACGCCCGAACGCGAGGACCTGTGGAGCTTCCTTCGCGATACGGGCGTGGACTTACTCAACACGGACCAGTTGCCCCGCTTGCAGAAGTTCTTCCTGCAAGATCGAAAACCGTAGCAGCACTCCGCCCAACGCAATCATGAACGAGAACACCATGCAATCACTCCGAATCGGTTTCGTAGGTCTTGGCGGCATCTGCCGCCTGCGCCATATCCCTGGCTTGCGACGGCTGCCGGGCATCGAGATCCGCGCCGTCGCCAATCGCACGCGCGAATCAAGCGAACGTGCTGCGAGCGAATTCGGAATTCCCCACGTCTTCGATTCGTGGAAGGAACTTGTATCGAGTCCGGAGGTCGATGCCGTCTTCATCGGAACGTGGCCCTACCTTCACAAAGACATCTCCCTCGCTGCATTAAAGGCGGGCAAACACGTCTTCTGTCAGGCTCGGATGGCAATGAACTACGCAGAGGCGGAGGAGATGTTTCAAGCCGCCTCGGAATCCAACCGCGTGGCCGGCTTGTGTCCCGTGCCGATTGGATTGTCTATCGATGCAACAATTCGCCGCTTGATGCAAAGCAATTGGCTCGGCGGCGTGCGCATGGTACAGGTTCAGAGTCTATCGGGCGCTTTTGCGAATCCCGATACCCCGATGAACTGGCGCAAGGATCACCGCTTCTCCGGTCTGAACATGCACACCCTTGGAATGTATATCGAGGTCATGCATCGCTGGTTTGGGTGGACTCAGTCACTCAGCGCGACGACAGACCTCTTCGTCGAGGTTCGCGACGACGGGACAGGTACGAAGGCCAATGTCCAGATACCGGACCAGATACTCTGCAACGCGCGTATGAGTGCGGGCTTTCCTGTCCAATACGCGTTCAGCACCGTGTCGCGTTATGAAAGCGATACCATTTGGATACACGGGGTAGATGGAACGCTGAAATACGACGTCGGGGCAGACCGGCTATTGGGCGGGATTGCCGGTCAACCGCTCACCGAAATCGCCATCGATGACGCCGACCGATACGACGTGGCGAACTGGGCGGTCGAACGGGATTTCATTGGCGCAATTCGCGAAGGCACAGAGTACCACCCCAATTTTTACGATGGACTCAAGTACATGCAGGCGGTCCAGGCGGTATACGATTCTGCCGCCGAAGGGCGGGCGATCACGCTCGCTTAATCGTCTCGCGCCGTGCGCTTCGCGATGCCATACGCCGCCGCGACCTTCACCGCATCCGCGGGAATGAAAGGCAATACGGCCATGGCAAGGCCAGCCCACGGACCGATGTGCAACCACAGGCAGAGCCAGACGGTCCCGAGAAGGTAGACCGTGCCTGTCGCCGCGACCAAGCCCCACGCCGGAGACTTCACGCAAGTCACAATCCACGGCACGGCGATAAACGCCAACAAGTAGCCCACCGTGGGTCCCAGGAGCATCGTGAACATCGGCGCGCCCGCTAGCCCAAGGGCTAAGTAACAGAGGATGCCCCACGTTGCGCGGCTCCGCCCGACGACAAACGCCGCCGCCAAAACGGGGAACGTCTGAAGCGTGACGGGAATAGGTGTCCACGGAAGCGGGATGCGTATGTGCGCCGCGATCATAATGACCCCGGCGACGGCCATAATCTCACCCAACGCCACCCACCAGCGGTCGCGAAGCTGCGGACGATCAACGGCAATAGCATGTGTGTTGTTCATAGTGGCCGGGATTATACCTGCATCCATGCGCGCAACGCCACTTCCAAACGCTCCCTGCATACGATCATGACGTAGAGGGCCCCCAATCGTCTATGCATTCCCCGAAGCCTTCCTGATAGCCAGCGAAACATCCTCGACGAACTCCGGCGTCTTCATGGGGCAGGCTCCTCCCGCATGCGTGATGGTCTCGCCCGGCGTGCGCTCACCGGTCTTGGGGTCCATCCACACGAGCGAGTACGTGCCCGCTGGCATGTCCAGGTTGAACTCCGCTTGCATCGATTCCCCTGCATCTTTCGTGTGGAGATAGACCGCATAGCTAGCCCCCGCTTCAGCAAGAACCTGGACCCGCACTCCTTTGGACACCCCGGTTGCCAGCGATGCGGATGGCTGCATGCGAACAAAGTCGAAGCTTTCGACAAACTGCTTTAGGATGCTCACCTGCTTGCGTATCGCCGGACCTCCACCGCCGGGCGATTCGAAAGTTACAAAGTCCCCCTCGGGATGCGGCGGGGTGAAGGACCAGTCAAGGTTATTGAAGAGCGCACCCCCGGCCAACATAAAAGCCCAGCCTTCCCTGCGGTAGGGAAAGTCTTCTCTGCCTTTGAACCCTGTCTCGTTATCGCCGATGACCCGATTCAAACCGGCGTTCATGGCCACGGTTTCGGGCGGATAGGCGTAGTGAAAGTTGAACACTTGAACGCGCGGATGGGGCGACTCCACCTGTGCCTCCTTGTTTGCGATGTTCATCGAAATCAGATGACTCACGCCGAGCTTCGCCTCTTCCTCCACAATCGTGTCCACGATCCGGTGCTGCCATTGCAGGCTCACACTGTCGTCAATGTAAGGCTCGTTGCACACCTCGTAAATCAGGTTGTCGAAGTCCCGCAGTTCCTGCACCAACTTCCGCGTCAGCGCCACTTGTACCGCCGTCAGATCCTCGTGCATCAACATGAAGACCTCCTGCCGCGGACAGGTTCCCACGCCGTTGACGTTATTCCCCACCTGCATCGGGGACACGTTCCAGAGCGGATCTTCGTACAGGGTGCAGAAGAGCGTGAACTCAACGACGACCCCTGCCTTCGCCGCTTCGGTCATGTAGGCCTTCAAGCGCTCGAAGTACGCCGCATCCCATCGGGTCAGGTCGAACTTCGCGCCGCGGTCATTGGTCCCAGGCTCCGCACTCCGCGCCCACGGCGTGATGTAGCGTGCTCCCTCTGGCGACAGCGTGTTGTCCGTGATGCCAAACGAATGCGGCAACTCCACATAAGTACCCGAAAAAGTCCGCGTCAGATTCAGCCCATGCTTTTGAAGTTCACCCAGATAGCGGACATAGTCAAAATCCAGATTAAGCACCGCCCCATAGTGCTCCGCCGATGTCACGAGAACCGTAGGCTTATCGCGCCACATGAAATAGCGAGGGTTCTCCGGGTGCAGGGAAATTGGAGAAGGGGATGCGGCAGAGATGGGTTCGGAAAGCACAGCCGAAGCCAACAGCACTAGAAGGGCAAACCCAATCGTACGACGCATGAATCTCTCCCATGTCGAAAGTTTGGCCGACACTACACTGTCGGTCATTGAAGCATCGAAAGCCGCGTCAAAGCAAGAATCCGACAACACGGCTCGAGTACAACGTACCCAAGCATCCATCCTTGCATCGGCTGACACCGCCCATCGCCACCGCTCTGAAGGAATCAACTCCCCATCAACAGAGCAATCACGCGCAGGCGATCAGCCGTCCTGTACGCGCGCTGCCGAAATCTTGCGACGAAGACCGTCGTCAAGGCATACTTCTCCATCGTATCTGCCACCAATTCGCCCACGCAAAGCATAGTCTGTTGGCATGGCGCCTATGGTGAGTTACGTCATTTCGCGCCCGTAGCTCAGGTGGATAGAGCAACGGCCTTCTAAGCCGTGGGCCACTGGTTCGAGTCCAGTCGGGCGCGCCGTTTTTCCTACTCTGAATAGAATCGAGCCGCCGCGGGATTCCTCCCGGGGCGGCTCGATGTTTCATACAGATTCTATGCGCGGCTCACTTTGCGGCCCGCTGATAACTCAGGAGCAAGGCCTGCGGTTGCGTGGGGCAAGAGGCCAGTACCCCCTTTTCCATGAGGTCTTTACCCGTGTATTCCGTGGTCTGTCCGGTGTCGGCGTCCTTTACGGCGTAAGTAGCCGCTTCATCCAATCCGCGCAATGTGAAGCGAGCGGATTCGTAAGGGCTACCCGAGCGACGAAACACCTGGACCATGCCGCGGCCTTCTTCCGGCAGGTCGAATTGCCACGCCATCCATTGATCGGCTTCGATGCGGTAGGGCGTGAGGGGATAGTAGTCGCCGAGCATGCACGGTACGAGTTCCAGCCACTGCTGATAGAGCGTGCGTAACGCGGCATAGTCGATCTCCCGATTCCGCATGTCGTAGCAGTAGGTCATGTGCGGGCACATCACGCTGCGGTATAGATATGGGTCGGTCGAGTTGACGCCGGTCCCGTAGAAGGGAATCCACAGCGACACGCCGTAGGTGTGGAGTTGCTGGCTGACAGGTTCAAGCAAGAAGTCGCTACGAAGCAGCGGAACCGAACGCCGCAACGTTTCGATGTCGTTGCGCCGTCCACCGGATGCGCACGTGTCGATTAGCATATTCGGGTGCCGTTCGCGCAAGGCGTCCCAGTACGCAAGGAATCCTTCGACGTACCGGATTTCCGTGATGCCCTGCCGGTCTTCGGCGTCGTTGGCGCGCCACCAGCCGAGGGGATCGCAGTTGAAATCGTTGCGATAGAGGTCGATGCCCTGGCTGTTGATAAGCCCATCGACGTGATCGATCAGCCACTTCAAGGCTTCGGGGTTGCCCAGATTCAGGAGCTTCTGCTCGCCGTCCTTGCCGAGGAGCCATTCGGGGTGGGTGTCGTAGAGCCACGTGCCCGGGGTAACGCGTTCGGGCTCGAACCACACGATGCTGCGCACGCCTTTGGAGCGCGCATGATCGGAGATGGCCCGAAGTCCGCCGGGGAAGCGGTTCTCATCGACTTCCCACGTGCCGGTGTTTGGCCAGCCGCTCTTGTTGATATACCAACCTGCATCCATCCACCAGAAGTCAAGCTTGATGCCTTCCTCCAAATACCGGTCCACGAAGAAGATCTGGTTATCCTTGTTCGCGTTGATCATCTCGCCGAACTGGTGCGAGCTGCAGGCAGCGGTCTCGGGAGGAGGAACCTTCCCGTTGGGATGCGGCATGTTGTGCGCCAGCATCCAGCGTCGCCACACGTTTTGCGCACCGATCCAGTCGCCGGAGTAGAACTGAAGCACGGCCAGCGGCGATCGCACTTCTTCACCGGGTTGAAGCGAGAAGTGCGTTAGCTCTTGCCCAGCGGCGATGCGCAGACCGTTTTTGCTATCGCGCGTAAATTCAGCCGACCATTGGCCTGGCCACCCCAACACGGCAATCAGCCCCTTGTTCTTCCACGCGATGTTGAAGTTGGGCATGTTGCTGTTGGTGGGCCGTCCGCCGTCTGTCGCGACGTGAAAGGTGTCCTTCTTGCCCATGACTCTCTCAAACGGCCGGTAGTCCGTCGGCGTGCATGGGCTTCCCGTGAAGTGGTGAAGGGTGATGTCGGGAGCGTCCGCAAAGACCTCGACATCCATGGCTAGAATATTCGAGAGAATGGGGGAGGGCTTGCTCGCCGAATTCTTGAAGTAGACCGTCCATTCGACGGTCGGGAAATCTTTGTAGGCCACGCCCACGCAACGGACTTCGAGCTTCGTCTTGGGGTCGGTCCACACCAGTGTGTGTTCCGTACGTTGCGCGTCCAATTCCTTGCTGGAACGCTTCAGCGGCCAGTCGCCGAGAAAGTCCCGCGAAGAAGCATCGCCGTACGTGAAGCTGAACGGCGTCTCTAGCCCATACGGGTCACGAACCACTTGAAGGGGAAGTTCGCCGAGCCAGACCGTACTGCCATCCCGCAAGGTGACGCGCGCTTCGGCCCAATCCGCTTGGTCACACGCGATGCCGTCCCCCCCGTCGGTTACGATAAGCGTGAACTCCCCGACACCGCCGAGGTCAACCGATACAGGAACCGCCGCCATGCCTTCTTTGAGTACAGCCGAACGGAACAGTTCCTTCTCTCCGGCTGCGACAGCAAAGGCGACCGCCCCCCTACCGCCAGACGTATTGTCGTTCGAATCGACGCCAACGACGGCCTCAAACCGGACTGCGTCTTTCAATCCGCGAACGTGGACCTTGCTGAAGGCGTGACAATAGAGGCCTTTCTTGTGCTCCCCATCGGAGAGGCGGAGTGGTTTTCCACCACGTTCGTTGAGTTGAACCGGGTCGTTGTTGGCCTCCACGGAGAGGTGAGGAATAGCGGTGGGAGAGGCGATTTTCCCCTCGAATACGGACGCAGACCATAGGTCCGCCGCGATTCTATCGCTTTCGGATGCGCCTGACGCTCCTGTCGCACACATGACGAGGAGCGCTATTGCCAATGTTGAAGTTCTCATGATACCCCCTAAACCTCCGTCATAAGCGTGCGCCATGATATCCGCTTTCGTGCGCCCACCTGTAGTTGCTCCAGTCAGACTCCAATCGGACACGCAACCGGACCCGTGTCCGAAACATATATCATCCGCTCCCCGGTGTCAATCCCACTGTCCGGATTCGTTC
>JBHEKO010000393.1:0-5925 GCA_041859475.1 Candidatus Hydrogenedentales bacterium | reverse complement strand
CAGGCTGTTCCGTGGTCTGGTCCGCCCTCTTCACCGTGGGCAATGCTCTCTATGGCAGATGGGGCTACGCCCTCGCGCTTTTCGCGGTCTTCATCGCAACCGGCCTCATCCTCCTGTACGTGATGAACCGTCTCTGGAGCGGAAGGAGCGTCTCGCAACCCTCGAGAGAATAGGGCGATTGGATTCCATTTGAGCCAAAACTCCGGATGGCATCTAGTCCCCTCACTGATATTCGAGTGGCAAACGCCCCAGGCGCTTCAGGCCGTCACGGAAATAGTCCCACAATTCGTGGCTCTGCATCGTGGGGTCATTCAGTAGATCTTGGATCAACTCGTCATAGTGTGCAGATTTGCCCACGGCGAGGAACCTAAACATTTCTTCAAAGGCCTCCTCGTATCTCATGGGCGCTTCGAGGGCGAAGAACAACGTCAGGCTTCCGATTTCGGCTTGAGGATTCTTTGCCACCAACCGCTGCGCATGATCGATTGCGTCAGACTCAAGACCGAGGTCACTCTCCAAGCTTGAAGCAAAATGAAGCGATAGTGGGTTGTCAGGAAACTCAAGCAAGAGCATTCTGTGCGCGTTGAGGCTCTCCTCCAAGCGGCCACTGCGTTCAAGGGCCCGAGCTTCCTCCTTGCGCGCACAGAGAAGATCACGCTCCTTTTGGGTCAGTCTGTGCGGCGTCATTATCCGTCCCGGTCCTCGCAGGCATTCGGAGAGTTCGGGCCTTTATCGTTGTGGCTGTCTTGGCTAGAGGAGGCATCGGTTTTCTCCTCGAAGGCGCTGTACATATTCATTCCCCGATGGGTTGAATATGCTGGCCCTTTCAGCCGCTTGCCGTCGAGTTGCTGCTTCAATCTTGAGACTCTGCGGCCACATTGGCTTTTCTCGTTGATATCCCCGCGTGCGCAATCACAACTCTGTTCTACCACAGATGCGCTGGAAATGGAAGCCCCTCGCGCTGGGGGGAGCGCGAGGGGCCGGGCAACAGCGGACTTTCAGGGAGGGGGAGGTCCGCAGAGGGGTTAGGGTCAGTTCACGCTGATGGTGCGCGGTTTCACTTCGTCGCGTTTGGGAAGGCGCACGGTCAGGATGCCGTCCTGCATTTGGGCCTCGGCGCGGCTGGCGTCGATGGCGCGGCTCAACGCGAATACGCGCCGGTAGTCGGCCTGGGTGCGTTCACGGAGATGAACGCGCGCGTCGTCGGTCGAACTCTTGCGGTGTCCGGTCAGGGTGAGTTCGTTCTCTTTGATCTCGAGTTGAGCACCGTCTTTGGGAACACCTGGAAGCTCCGCCTCAATGACGACTTCATCGGCCTTCTCCAGGATGTTGACGCGGGGCATCATGTAGCATGTGGCTTTTTCGGGGGCGCATGTTGACATGTCAATCGTCTCCTTTGTAGGGAAGGGGGCGCTTTCGCGCCCCCGATTTCGCTTCGGTTGCGCACGCGGTGCGTGCGGTTACTTCACCTTGACTTCGATTTGCTTGGGTTTCGTTTCCTCGCGTTTCGGAAGCGTGACGTGGAGAACGCCGTCTTCGTAGCGCGCGTTGATTTTTTCGGCGTCAAACCCGCCGGGGATCTCGAAGGAGCGTTCGAACGCGCCGTAGCGACGCTCTACGCGATGATAGCCCTTTTCTTTTGTCTCGGCTTCGTGCTTGCGCGTGCCTTTGATCGTGACCACGTTGTCGACGACGGTCAGATCGATCGCTTCTTTCTTGAGGCCGGGCAAGTCGGCTTCGAGCATGTAGGCATCAGCACTCTCTTTGAGATCCACCGTTGGAGACCAAACCCGATCGAATGCATCGTAATCGCGGTTTAGCTCGCCGAATAACCGGCTGAACTGGGTCTCGATGTCGCGCAGTGCGCTAAAGGGACTAAGTTCGCCTCGATCCTTCCAACGTACCAGAGCCATGGTGCCATCTCCTTTCATTCTCATGTTCCCTGCTGCTTTCGCAGCTCACGAATGGAAAGAGAGCAACGAGTGTGCCAGCAAGACGCACCGTAAGGTAAGTACTTGTGATGAAAAGAAATAGGGCATTGTTGGCTCCATCGTGAATGCCTGGAATGGGGCGAAGTGTTTCGCAATCGAACAAGCGCGCGTTTCAAAGTGAATCAAGCCCGTGATGCCCCGGCCTGTGGGAACGAGAGGCTCTCTCATGTTACACTTCATAGACGGTGACGAAAGACTGAATCGTGCGGGGAAGGACCTGTAGTGTATGCCGAAGTTCCTGCCGTTGTTTCCTCTGCAATTGGTGGTTTTTCCCGGCGAGAAGCTGAAACTGCACATATTCGAGCCGCGCTACAAACAACTGATTGGCGAGTGCCACGATGAAAAGGGGACATTTGGTATCCCCGCCTACATCGATAACCGGGTCGCCGAATACGGTACGGAGATGCGGCTCTTGCAGATTTTCGCGACGCATCCAGGCGGGGAGATGGACATCCTGACGGAAGGGGTGAGCGTATTTCACCTGGAGCGATTCGAGCGGCAGGCTCAGAATAAGCTGTATCCGGGTGGGCATGTTACGCCACTCGATATCGACACGGCCGCCTATCCCGTGATGATGGACGAGTTGGCGCAGCAATACGCCAAGTTTCACGAGCTGCTGAAGACAGGCTACACGCGGGACCGGTTCGATATCCGGAACATCTCCTACCAACTGGCCCAGGAAGTGGGCTTATCGTTGGTGCAGAAGGTTCAGATGTTGGCGATTGCCAAGGAAGCGGACCGGCAGTTGTTTTTGATTCAGCATCTGCACAGAATTATCCCTGTGTTGGAGGGCGCCGAAGATACTCGTCGACGCGTGAAGGGGAATGGGCATTTCGCCAAGTTGCCCCCCATCAATCTGTGAGCGCGAAGACGGAGTACAGGAGGGCTGACATGCGCGAGCCATCGGTGAGACGACCCGCTGTAGCCGGTCAGTTCTATCCGGCCGATCCGTCCGTGCTGGAGCGCACTGTCGCGGAGTATCTCGACACCGCCGAAGTGGAACCCTCGCCTGAGCACGTACTTGCGATCATCGCCCCGCATGCGGGCTACATGTACTCCGGGGCAACTGCGGGCCATGCATTTGCGCGTGTGCGCGGGATGAAGCCGGGCCGCGTGGTGCTTCTCGGGTGTTCCCATCGATACGCGATCGGCACCGCGTCGGTGTTTCGCGGGGGAGCCTTCGACACACCGCTTGGGCGATTTCCCGTGGATGTAGAATTTGCGAGCGCGCTTTCGGAGCGGTTGGATTCCAGCTACGAAGACGCGCATGGCCTGGAACATGCCCTTGAAGTCATGTTGCCCTTCCTAAAGGTGGCTGTGGGCATTGTCCCAATTGTCCCCGTTCTCTTGGGCTCCCCGTGCACGGACTGGCATGCGCGGGTCGGCGAGCACTTGGCCGGCATGGTGGACCCAGGCGATCTGACCGTGGTATCCACGGACTTGTCGCACTACTTGTCCGAGGAAGAAGCCAACGTCATCGACCGCCGCTCTCTGGACGCCGTATTGTCCAAGGATTGGCGCGCGTTCAACGAAGGGATTGCGAAGAAGACCTACTCCATGTGCGGGGCCTCCGCCGTCGCGGCGTCCATGGCGTTTGCGGATAAGGTAGACGCCGATACGTGGCGCTTGCTCGACTACCGCACGAGCGGAGCTGCCTCCGGCGACTATACTCGCGTGGTCGGATACGCCGCCATGAGCATGGAGCGGTCCGCATGACGGTCCGTGAAATCTGCGACATCTTGGAGCGGCTTGCGCCACCTCGCCTTGCCTACTCCTGGGATCGCGCCGGGTTGGCGTTGGGCGAGCCCGACGCCGTCGTGTCCAGGGTGCTGGTTGCGCTAACCGTTACGCGCGAGGTGCTCCGCGCAGCCCAGCGTGCACACGTGCAACTCATTGTGTCGCACCACCCCTTGATCTGGGAGCCTTTCCGTTCTCTCCGCGGCGACGATCCGCACGCGAAATTGTGCCTGGACCTTGCCGCAGCCGGTATTGCCTGTTACTCCTGCCACACAAACCTCGACTTGGCTCCCGGAGGCGTCAACGATGTTCTCGCGGAACAGCTTGGTCTCGTAAACGTCAAGCCGATGCTGGCGGTCGAGCATGCGTCGCAGGCGAAGCTTGTTACCTTCGTTCCCGAATCGCACCTCGCTGCGGTGCGCGAGGCCGTTTGCAGCGCGGGAGCTGGCGCTATTGGGGAATACACACACTGTTCATTCAGCGCCCCAGGCGTGGGGACCTTTCTCCCAAGCACAGAGGCCAAACCGTTCACGGGACGGAAGCATACGGTGAACGAAGAGCCGGAGCGCCGCTTTGAGGTGCTCGTACCCACGGCCCGTCTTGACGGCGTTTTGACGGCTTTGATTGCTGCGCATCCTTACGAAGAAGTGGCGTACGACGTGATCCCTCTGTCCAATAGAGATTCCTCCATCGGCTTGGGGAGGAAGGGGGAGCTGAAGAAGACGCGGACATTGCGGCAGTTCGCGGCTCACGTCCGAGCCGCGCTGGGCCTGAGTCACGTCCGAATTGTAGGCGACCCTTCTCGCAAGATCCGTCGCGTTGGGCTAATCGGTGGGGCTGGTGGCAATCTCATCGCGACCACGCCACCCGATATCGACGTGATTGTGACTGGTGATGTAGACTATCACGCCGCACTCGCCGCCTTGGAGCGTGGTTTGACGGTAGTCGATGCTGGTCACCATGGAACCGAGATGCCGGTCGTTCCGGCTTTGGAACGCTATTTGAATAAGAATGCCCCAGGAATTGTTGTGAAGTCTTACCGCGAGATTGAACCATTTTGCGCAATAACGGAGTAAATTATACTTGTCTTCCGAAAAATTGAAGATCCTGTACATATGCAGCGAGGCTACCCCATTTGTGAAGACAGGTGGTTTGGCCGATGTATCTAATGCATTACCGCGCGCATTGCGCGCTATGGGGCATGATGTACGGATTGCATTACCCTGTTATGGGACGATCCCTGAGAACTTGAAGGGGAAGCAGGTTGCGACGTGCAGGGCTCGCTTGGGTTCCGACACGGTGTTTGGCGCATTGCGCGAGTCCGTGCTTCCCGAGTCCGACGTGCCTGTGTACTTGGTCGAGCACGACATCTACTTCTGGCGGGACCACCCGTACGGGCGCGGCAATTCCGAGTACACGGATAACTTGGAGCGGTTCTGTTTCTTTTCTCTGGCCACGTTGGACGGCGTGCCTCAGACCGGGTGGACCCCCGATTTGGTCCATTGCCACGACTGGCACACGGCGGCGATTCCTGCTTACATTAAGACGCACTACATGGATCATCCCGCGTGGCAGAACAAGGCGTCAGTGTTCACGATTCATAACATGGCCTATCAGGGAAGATATCCATCGTCTCTGATGCCGAAGACGGGCTTGGGCTGGGAGCTCTTTTCGCCGCGTTATCTCGAATTCTACGGCGACCTGAACCTAATGAAGGCGGGCATCATGTTTGCCTCGAAGATAAACACGGTCAGTCCCACCTACGCCAAAGAGATCCAGACCCCGATAGCGGGATGCGGTTTGGAAGGTGTTTTGCGTGCGCGCACGAAGGACCTTAGCGGCATTTCCAATGGCGTCGATCACGGCGTGTGGAATCCTGCGACGGACCCGCTTATCGATGCCAACTATACTCTCGAGAACATGGCCGGGAAGAAGAAGTGCAAGCGTGCGCTTCAGAAGAGACTGGGATTGCCGGAGTCGGATGCGCCCCTGTTTGGAATGGTCTCCAGGCTGGTGCGGGACAAGGGCATCGATCTTTTGTTGGAAGTGCTTGACGGTCTTCTTGAGGCGAACATCCAGGTCGTCATTCAAGGTGCGGGTGATTTGGAGTTGCAGGGTGCGTTGGAAGAACACGCGGCACAGTCCCCCGAGAAGCTTAGCGTGAATCTTGTCTACGACGAGAAGATGGCTCATCAGA
>JBHEKO010000371.1:0-16791 GCA_041859475.1 Candidatus Hydrogenedentales bacterium | reverse complement strand
AAGATTCCGAAGGAATACGGCGGGCTGGGGCTGTCGCAGACGAACTACTCGCGTGTGTTGCATCTCATGGGAAGCTATTGCGGAAACACGGGGTCGTGGATTTCCGCGCATCAGAGTATCGGCGTCCCGCAGCCGTTGAAGATCTTCGGCACGGAAGAGCAGAAGAAAAAGTATCTCCCGCGTTTGGCGAAGGGCGAGATCTCCGCGTTCGCGCTCACGGAGCCGGGCGTAGGCTCGGACCCTGCGCGGATGGAGACGACCGCGACGCCGAGTGAGGACGGGAGCTTCTATCTTCTGAACGGCGAGAAGCTGTGGTGTACGAACGGGGTGCTCGCGGACATTCTGGTGGTGATGGCGAAGACGCCTCCAAAGATCGTCAAGGGCAAGGAACGCCAGCAGATTTCCGCATTCATTGTCGAGAAGGGGATGCCGGGGTTCGAGGTCGCGCACCGGTGCCAGTTCATGGGATTGCGCGGGTTGGGCAACGGCAAGCTGCGATTTACGAACGTAAAAGTGCCCGCAGAGAACATCATCGGCAACCCGGGCGAGGGCCTAAAGATTGCATTGACGACGCTGAACGCGGGACGTTTGGGGATACCGGCGACGTGCGCGGGGACAGGCAAGGCGATCATGGCGATGGCGGAGCAATGGGTGAACGAGCGGGTACAGTGGGGTGCGCCCATCGGGAAACACCAGGAGATTGCGAAAAAGATTGCGAACATCGCAGCGGACACGTTTGCGATGGACAGCACGGTGTGGTTTGCGTGTGCGCTTGAGGACAGCCGCAAGGCGGACATTCGCCTCGAAGCGGCCATCGCGAAGTACTTCTGCACGGAGACCCTGTGGCGCGTTATCGACGATTGGATTCAGATCCGCGGCGGGCGCGGGTATGAGACCGAGCGGTCGTTGTATCAACGTGGCGAAGCGCCGATGGCGGGCGAACGCATGCAGCGCGACGCGCGGGTGTTGCGCATCCTCGAAGGATCGACGGAGATCATGCACTTGATCATGGCGCGCGAAGCGTTGGATACCCACTTCCGATTGATCATGCCGTTAGTCATGCCGCACCTCGCAGGCAAGGACGAGAGTAAGGCGAGTCTTCTCATGAAGGCGGCGAAATTCTATCTCTCGTGGTATCCGCGCATGTGGCTCCCTGGGGGAGCGACCCTGAATTCCGAGCAGCTCACCAGCGCAAATCGCGCACATCTCGCATTCGTCAACAAGACGTGCAAGCGGCTGGCCCGCACGATCTTTCACACCATGGGCAAGTACCAGAAGAAGCTGGAAACCGAACAGTTGTTGCTGGCGAACATCGTAGACATCGGCGTGGACCTGTTCGTCATGGCGGTGAGCTTGGCACGCGCGGAACGGCTCGACGCGGACGGTGTCACTGGCGAATCGCCTCAGAAGCTGGTGGACCTGTTCTGCCGCAACGCGCGCATCCGGATCGCAGCGAATTTTGCGTCGCTGAAGAACAATCACAACCGCCTCTACGATTCGGTGACGGCAGACTTCATGGCGGGCAAGTTCCGGTGGATGATCGGCGACATCTTCACGGACTACCCGAAGAACTGGCGCGATTGGGACAAGCAGGGGAAGCGCGCGACGGAACCGGTCGACGAGGCCGCACATGTGAAGTAGTGCACCGCGTATTCACGGGTTGTATTTGCCGCACGAAAAAACAATACTCAAGGCTTCCGAGAAGGGGGGCCTGAGCCGGTAATGTTTCGTCGAATTGGGACAACGCCGTGTGGTGTGCTGCGCAGTGCCGTGTCCGGCAGGCGAGCGGCTGTCGTGCTCGCCTTTGCCGCGCTTCTGGTTGTCCGCGCGGGCGGGCAAACGCCCGTGCCGGCGGATTCATCCGTGCAGGGGGCGCTCAATGTCTGGGGTTGGAACATCGCGGCGGCGAGCCTCATCAATCTCATTCCGTCGTTTAACGAGCGCTATCCCAATGTGAAGGTCGACGTCGTGATGTCCGGCACGTCGATGCAGTCGCGTTTCCTGTTGTCGCTCGCCGCGGAAGTGGGCGCGCCGGATGTGTCGCAGTTGCAGATGTACGACGCACCGCGCTTCTCTCCCAGCGGGCGTTTGCTCGACCTGACGGAACGCGCCAAGAAATACGAGGGCCAGTTCTCCCCCGCCTTCTGGGAGACGTGCCTGAATGAAGGCCGCATCTACGCCATTCCCTGGGACATGGGGCCGTGCGCGGTCTTCTACAAGCGCGACGTGTTCGCGAAATACGGCATCGATCCGAAATCGATCGAAACATGGGCCGACTACATCGAAGCAGGCAAGCGCATCCTGGAGGAATCCAAGGGCGAGACGCACATGATGGCCATTTCCGTGGGTTGGTTGTTCGACATGTTCGAAATCCTCATGCAACAGAATGGTGGCGGCGTGTTCGACACCGAAGGCCGCATCATCATCAATTCGCCGGAGAATCACGAGGCGCTTGAAGTGCTGCGCGCATTGCTGGATTCGGGTATCACTGCGGCGATTAATCCCTTCTCGCACGAGTACTACGCGTCGCTCGCGAACGAGACCATCGCCTCGTATCCCATGGCCGTGTGGTTTGGCGGGTCCGTGCGCGATTACGCAGGAAGCACGGCGGGGAACTGGGGGGTGTTCCGATTGCCGGCGCTGCACCCGGGGGGATTGCGCACAAGCAATCTGGGCGGGTCCGTGCTGGTCATTCCGGAGCAGTGTCCGCAGCCCGAGGCCGCGTGGGCCTTCATCGAATACGTGCTGTGCACGAAGGAAGCGCAACTGGAGCAATATCGAAAGTACGACCTGTTTCCGTGCCTGTTGTCGACGTTCAACGATCCGTTCTTTGACGAGCCCGATCCGTTCTATGGTGGACAAAAGGTGCGCCGGTTGTTCGCAACGGATATCGAGAAGATCCCGGCGCTAACGCGCACCTCGGATTGGAATGAGGCGCGGCGTTACGTCATGCAGGCGCTGACGCGTTGGGCCGAAAACCGCACGGACAGCAACGAATTCCTGGCGCATGCGGAGACGCGCTTGCAGCGCAAGCTGGGGCGCGCGACCGCTCCTCGCGAGTCGCGCTGACATGCGAGCCAGCGATCGCAATGCGCTGACAAATCGCCTTTGGGAAAGCCGCCACTTCTATTTGTTTATCTCGCCCTTCTTCGTTTTGTTCGCGGTGTTCGGCCTGTACCCTCTTCTCTACTCGCTCTTCCTCAGTTTCACGAAGTACGACGGTTTGACGCCGCCTGTTTCAGTAGGGTTTGAAAACTTCGTCACGCTTTTCCAGGACGAAGACTTCTACACCTCGCTTTGGAACACCCTGGTCATCGGCGCATACCACATCCCCCCCATGTTTGCGATGGCGTTTCTCTTCGCCAACATCCTCAACTCGACCAAGCTTCGCGGCCTGGGCCTGTTTCGTATGGCGATCTTCGTCCCTTGCATTACGCCCATGGTCGTGATCGCGATTGTGTTCTCCCTCCTGTTCAGCACGCAGAACGGGCTGCTGAATTGGATGTGGCGCGGGGCCACAGGGCTACTCCCCTGGGGACCCTTCGCGCCCATCAAATGGATCGAAAGCGAGACGTGGTCGAAGATCTCCGTGTCCATCGTCCTCGTGTGGCGTTGGACCGGATACAACATGGTGCTTATGTTGGCGGGGCTGCAGGGGATTCCCAAGGACTACTACGAGGCGGCGACCATCGACGGGGCATCGCGCTGGCAACAGATGTACTCGATTACGATGCCCTTGATGCGGCCGACGTTCGTGTTCTGCACAATCATGTCGCTTATCGGCACCACGTACATGTTCGAAGAAGTCTTCGTGATGACGCTGGGCGGGCCGGGCACATCCTCCACCAACTTCGGGGTATTCCTGTTCAACGCGGCCTTCACGGACTTCCGCTTCGGGTACGCATCGAGCGCTGCGTACGTTGTTGCCGTCCTCGTGTTCGTCTTGTCCTTGGTTGTGTTGCGCTGGCGGAGACCGGTGACATGAGCGCTGCGTTGCGCATATGGACCGCGGTCAAACGGGCGCTATCGTACATCGCCCTCCTCGCGGCGGCCGCCGTGTTTATGTTTCCGTTTTACTGGCTCCTTATCTCCGCTTTCAAGACCCGCGATCAGTTGTTTCAGATTCCGCCGCAGTTCATTCCACATCCCGCCGTGCTCGAGAACTTCGTCAATGTCTTTCGAGAGACGACGCTTGCCCGCGCATTTCTAAACTCATGCATCATCGCAGGCGGCTATGTTTCGCTGGCGGTGTTTCTTTGTTCGTTGGGGGGGTATGCATTCGCGAAGTATCGCCGCGCGCCGGGTCGCGAGAAGCTTTTCGCGTTTGTCCTGGGCACCATGATGATCCCCACTGCGGTGACCATGATTCCCGTGTTCGTGGTGCTGGCGCGTCTGGATTTGGTGAACACGTATTGGGCGATGATATTGCCCGGCGCGGCAAGCGCCTTCGGCATCTTCTGGATGCGTCAGTACATCGACACGAACGTGCCGGACGATCTGTTGGCGGCGGCGCGCATTGATGGCTGCAGCGAGTTCGGCATCTTCTGGAAGGTGGTGCTTCCCGTGTGCAAACCGGCATTGGCGGCGCTCAGCATCCTGCTGTTGATTGGCAGTTGGAACAACCTCATGTGGGCATTCGTGGTCTTGCGCACGCCCGACATGTATTCGATGCCCCTCGTAATCTACTTGCTTCAGGGCGAATTCCGCACGCCCTACGGCATGGTGATGGCGGGCGGGTTGCTCGCGACACTTCCGCTCGTGATCGCCTTCGTTGTCTTCCAGCGCGCCTTCATCCAGGGAATGACCGCCGGTGCGCTAAAATTCTGACCCCTCAATTCGGCATACGCAGGTTCGATTCGCTGCGAATCTTGTAGGCCTCGCCGTGTATCTTCTTGGCGGCGTCAACCATCTCCGCATAAGGGATATCGGCGACGTTCACGAAGCCGATGTTGTAGTTTTCGCCATCGCCCGTACGGCCCGTGGCGGGCTGATCGCAATATTGAAACCAATGGCATCCGATGAACGCGGGGTTCATGGCAACACTGCGCACATAGTCCTGGTAGCGCTGGGCGCGATGCGCCTGGTTGTCCGCCGTGCGAAGCCCTGTGTGGAACATGCCGCGATCGAGCGCGCCAAAGTGGAATTCGCCGATAATCACGGGCTTGCCGTACTCGACGAGTTGATCGGGGGCGATTTGCGTGATGTACGCGTTGATGCTGATGACGTCAGCGACTTCGGCGCACGCGCGGACGACGTTCTTCGGGAAGTACACGAGGGTGAAACGGCACCCCATGTACAACTGTCCCGGCGCATACTTGCGAATGGCGTTACCGACGGTTTCGAAATACTTGCGCGCGAACCGGTACTCAAACGCCCCTGCGTCCGCTTGCGTCGCATCGTTCACTTTCGTCGGAAGACGAAGGCTGTCCCAATCCTTGGCGCTTGTCTCCCATGCGGCGTTGACCTTCTCGATGGTTCCGTACTTCGCTTTCAAATCGTCGACGAATGCCACGCGCGCAGGCTGATCGGGCGGACTGTCCAAGGCGCCCATGGGGATGCCGGACCATGAGAGTTCATTGTCGACAAAATATCCGATAACGCGCGGATCGTCCTTGTACCGTTCGCAACTGCGCGCCACGTTCTCGACGGTGAGGGTTTCGAAAGAGGGATCGAACACGTCCTTCATCTTCCCCCAATAGCCCTTGCTGCCTTCGACGACGCGATTGCTGCTTGTGCCCGCCCCCGCTATGTAAGGTAGCTTCGACGCGTCCACGGCATTCGACGGAGTGAAGAATGCGATGGTATTGAAGCCCCACGCGCGGAGCCGCTTGTCGGCGCGCTCATAGAACTTCTGAGACCACGCATCGCCGTAGACACGTTTGACGTTTGCGTTGTTGAAGTTAAACGCGCGACCCTTGCCGCCGATCGGTTCCGCCATGCTGTGAACGCCATTCACATTGGAAATGAACTCCGCAAAGGGGGCATTGTCTTCGGGAATCCACTCGAACCACTCCTTGCGTCCCTCTACAAATGTGTGATTGCCAGGGTCAACGCAATCCATTCCAAGCGAGAGAAAGAGACGTCCTGTCGGGGTTACAAACCACCACTTCCCGTCCACCTTCTCGACGCGAAACCGGCCCGTCGCTTCAAGCTGAGGACCGCCGAGCCAGCCACAGTATTCGTCGAGATCGGGGTTCTTCCGCGCTGTTGCCAGTTCGGCATCTTCCTTGGAGTGAAGGTCTTTCAATTCATCGTCGCTGTGTACTTTGCCGGGCCAGTCGGCATGGATGTACTGGCCGTAGCGGTCGATGAAAGGGTTTGGAACGATCCACTCGGTGGCGCTGCCTGTTTCGAAAAGGCGCAGATCGCTCACGCGAAACGACACTCCAGCCTGGGGACTCTTTACGAAGAGGGTAATTTGCGTAATGGCTTTCAGGTCAAGCCCAAGTTCTCCAAGGTCGAAGCCGTACCGCGTTACGGGCCCGAACTCAGGTATGCCGCGCATTCCCCAATAAGGTCCGGCCCCGTTGCGCGTGAACGAAGTAGGCACAGTCCGGCGTGTGTTGGGCGCAATGGCAATCGTGCGATTCAGCGCAGCCTCGCGCCCGTTCTCCCCCACGCTGTCGATGCGAATGCACAGCGTCATGGGCGAAGCACTCTGATTGGCGACGTCGAAGGCAACGCCTCCCCGACCTGTCCAGTCCCACACATCTTCAGCAGGGCGCAGGATTACGCCCGACTGCTCGCCGGTCTTACAGCGGACCTCAAGCACTTGGCGTCCATCGTCCTTCTCCATTCCCAAACGGGCATTCAATGGAACGGCAGTCTTGGGGACTTTGCGCCCGTCGAACCGTTCCACAAAGGCTGCTTCGTCCGCAATCGCAAGGCTCGCCACGAAAGAGGCGGCAATCGCAAAGGATAAAAAGACGCGCATCGAAATTCTCTCCCTAGTCATACCGCGAAAGAAACAAGAACAGCCCATGGGGGCATCTGCACACAATCCTTGCCCTAAGGCAAAGGTGTCGAACTACCAGACACAAGTTTCAGGCTCTCGACTGGATTAACCGTCTTGATACGCGGCTCATGAGACCCGAAGAGCGTGATGGTTCCCCCAAACTTCGCGATCCCTTTGTCGTCCTGCGCCTCTTCGATTTCGACGATGGGCCTATCCACCGAATCGAAAACGCTACAGTTCTCAAACACAATCGCGCCCTGTTGCGGAGTGACGCCCTTACGCATTTGCGAAATGAGTATGGGCGGAAAGGGACCGGAGTCGCCGGAGCGCTTGCCCAACCCAACATTTCCCCACTTGCAATTGACAAAGCGCACCTCGGCGCTCTCGACGGATTTGTCGTAAATGAACGCGCCGCACTTCTGCGTATTCTCGATGGTGCAGTTGCGAAATTCGATCAGACCGCCGGGACCGTCTTGTTTCACAGCCCCGATGCCAATGCCCGCGTCATTGCCGCTTCGCACGTGACAATTCTCGAAGGTAAGCGAAACCGGCTCCGTGGTCTTGTCCATCGGCTTAAGATAGACGAGGATTCCCGCGCCCTCGTTGTTCTCGAACTGGCAGTTGCGCACGACACAGTTCTGGAGTTTCTCGTTGGGCTGATTCGGCTCGAAGTCGATGCCCGCCTCCGGAGCGGTGCCGCCGGTGCCAGACATCACGCAGTTTTCGATCAACAGATTGACCGCGCTGATGACGCTGATGCCTTGGCGATAGTTGTCGTGACACACGACGTCGCGAATCGTGATGTTCTCGCAGTACGGCTTGTCGCCGCGGCCAACGCCCAAGTAAATGCCGTCGCCTCCGCTGCTCTCAAGGCGCAGCCCTTCAATCGTCACGTTGCGGCAACCGCCTAGATTGATCGTCATGCGCCATTCACCCTTCTTGTACGGCGCGGCGGCGTAGTCTTGCTTGCGCATGCGCAGCGTCGCACCGTAGCCCGCAAGCTTCACGTTCTCCAGACTATCGCCATCGAAGAGACTGTCGCCGGGGCCTTGAAACTCGTCTTTCTTAGCCATGACGACAACGCCCGGCTCGAAGACAAGCTCCAGGTTGCTCCGCAGGCGAAGGGGGCGGACGATCCAGTCGGCTCCCATGTACGGCACGATGACGCGCGCCGCCTTGGAATCGATGGCGGCTTGGAGCGCGTCGGTAGAATCCTCGGGCGAGAAGCCCCACCATCCTGCATTGGCCGTGTCGCGCGTGCCGTTCGCGACTTCCTGAATGGCCGCGTCGTTCTTGGGGGACTGTGCGTACACGGGGCAAAGTCCCGTAAGCAGCAGCGCCATCGAGAGTAGAAGGGTCTTCATCTGTGAAATTCTCCATTAATCGGGGTAGGCATTGGCGAAGAGCCGGCTGGAAGCCGGCGGTACAACGCGCGAGATTCCCGGCGTTCATGGTGTTCATATCTAGAGGTCCGGTTTGCATCGATACAATGTGCCGTGCGGCGTCGATCGCGCACGCCGCACGACACGTCAACATTTCGCGATACTACTGGTTCACACTGCGCACTTGGAACGGCGAGAAGAGACCGTAGCCGACTGTGCTGTATGTCGCGCCCGCGGGCGGTCCAGGCGCAGGGCCATTACGAAACATGCCGGGCGAGGCAATGCCGAGCGGCGGATTTCCGTGGTGCGGGCCTAACGTGTTCTTGTTCGTACCGACAACTTCCACTTCGACCGCATTGTCGCCGGCCTTCACGAACTTCGCGATGTCGCACGTGTAAGGTTGGTGATAAATGTACCCGGCGTCCGCACCGTTCACACGGACCTTTGCGACACTCCCCAGCCAATCGCCAAGCGCGACCTCGACGGGCCCGCCGATCTTCGGAATATCGAAGTGCTGCGTATAGGTCACGCCCGCGCTATAGAGCGGACACCCCTGGGCATTCCACGGGCCCAAGCCGAGCGCGGAGTCCTTCGCAATGGCAAAGCCCTTTTCCGTCGATTTGAGGCTGAACTCGCCGAGGATGTACGCGCGCTCCAATTCGTGGAACATCGTGAACGGCTGCGCCTTGATGGTCAGCGTGTTCTCGCCCGTCTTCACGCAGGCCGCGATATCGAGTACGCCCCACGCGCGATCGGTCCACCATTCGCCGGGGATAGCCGTAACGGCAGTGCCGTTGCAGGCGATTGCATAGAGGTCGGGACGCTCAACCACCGCGCGAAGACCTTGCGGCACTTCGCCGTCTATCACAAATCGATACGTGGCTTCGAAGCCGCTATCCGGCGCGAACGACTTGCTGATGAGTTCGTCTTTGAACTGCACGGCGCTATCCCACGGATTGCGGTCAAGACCATGCTTTTGGAAGATGAGTTCCGCCGATGCGTAGTAATACTGCGCCTCGCGCGTCTCGCCGCCAACGGTCACGTCGACATAGTCGAGCGTCAGTACGTTCGACGTTGCACGCTTCACGCCGAGGTCGCCCTTGGGAGCGACAGCGGTGTACACCGGAGCGGCCTTGGGTGCGACGGGAGTGCGCGCCTCCTTCGAGAGGAACAGCAGAAGGCTGCCGCACGGAGGCACCTCAAACGCGGCCTGCACTCCGCCGTCCTTCGCCTCAAACGGATAGGCAACGCCTGTCTCGCCAGTCTCGAGGTTCCACTGCTCGACACCCTTCATGACGGACCGGAACGTGCCGCTCGCGGGAACAGTTGCGCTGGTATTCACGAAGAACACAAGATCGCCGTCGTCGAGCGTGCGCCGCTGATGATAGAGCGTGGTCTCGGCTTTCTTGTCCAACGCGATGCTGAATGGGCTGCTCTCGGCACTTTGGCGATCCTGGAGCACCGTCGCATTCGGCGCTTTCTGCCAGCCCTTCGATTGGCTGGCCTTCACGACGCGGCCGGAAGCCTGCCCATCAACGCGAGAGGGCGGCTGCTCCGCTTCGCAAAGCACCTTGCCGCCCTGGGCCAGGTATGACTCGATAAGGGTCATCGTGGCGTCGTTGAGGTTCTCCGTGCGAACCGGCACCACGACAAGGTCATAGGCGCGCTTACCGACAACGAGCTTGCCGTTATCGACACTGCCCCAAGTGGCAAGAATGGGCTCGCTGCCGAGGTCGAATTCCACGTTGTCTTTCGCCAGCTTTGTGACGTAGCGCTGAAAGTCCTGGCCCATGGCTTCGAGCGTGTCCCGGTTGCCCTGCTGGTACATCCACATGGTTGTCGTAGGTTCGATTACGAGCACGGTGTTGATTTGCTCGCCCTGCGACATCGCAAACGAGACGCGCGTCAGGTACTGCGCCTGCACGCCGTACGCGTCCCACCACGTCGCGTGATAGGAGAAGGTCTGGGGATAGTCGCCTTTACGCGCCCCGCGCAATGTCGAATGCGCCAAGTGCTGGTCGATGAAGTTGACGCCGAGGACGCTGATCCAATCGCCAATGCGCTTCATGTCTTCGAAGCGGAGGTCCCAACCACCGCCGCCGTAAGCCTCGCAAAGACGGCGCTGGCGCCCGAGTTGATTCGCCACGCTGGCCAGTTCGATTACCGCGCGATCATTTCCGAATTGTGAGTGGACGCCTTCATCGTATTGATTGAACAGAATATCGATGCCGGGAATGTGTTGCCACGCACCCATGGCCATGTTGTCGGGGACGGAGACCGCGTTGGGCCATTCGTGTTCCCAATAGTGGCCGGTGAAGGCGAGGTTATTGCCCTCGCAATACTCGTAGTAGGGCTTGGCCCAACGCTCGATGAAGAGGTCGTTGATGACCTGGAGGTAGTTGTGGCGAACGCGCTTCCAATCGCCCACGTCCGTGTGAAGCGAAGGCAGGTGCTCCATGAGGTCGTAGCCCCAGCGCTTCTGGAAGACGGCAGGGAGATCGGGCGTCCAGTGTAGCCCTGCCACCGCGAGATGGGGCTCGTCCGTGAACGAACCGGGTACGAGCTTGCCGAACTCTTCGCCAAAGTTCGCCTTGCACGCGTCGAGGGTGATTTCGAGGAACTTCTCGGTTGCGCCGGGAAGCAGGTGATCGATGTTGGATTTGCCGGCGAACCACGGACCCATCGGGGCGAAGTCCTGCCTGACGACCACATAGCGCGCTTTCGGAAAAGCGGCGTCTTTGGTCACGTTCTTGGAGGTGTCTCCTTCGATGCGGTAAACGCCCAGTACATTTTCCCCGAGAGGCGTGGGGACTTCCTCCATTTCCTCGAACTTCAAACCGCGCCCTCGCGACTCGGGCATCACTTCGCCGAGGAAGCCGCCGGCAAATCCCGAGGGATAGGAGTTTTCGTCGTAAATCCAAATGCGCATACCAAGCTTCTTGGCCTCGTCGAGCGCGACCTTCCACATGGCGAACCATTGCTCGCCAAGGTAGGGCGTCATGAGGCCAGGCCGAGGATGCACGAAGGCTTGCATGACGTGCTGCGATGCCATGTCGCGCAGAGCGCTCCGCACCTGCTCCTCGGACATCATATCGTTCCACACCCACAGCGGGGCCGTACTGTACTCGACCGACGGCGAGGCAAAGGCCCCGCGCAAATCGCCGGCGTTTTCGGCATTGGCAAGCGGCGCCAGGCACAGCATCATGACGAGTGCCCCCAGTGTTATGAGGCCCTTGAGTTTCCTAACGGCTGGTTTCATGGTATCCCCCTATCATGATCGTCGCCCGATGGGCCGGGACTGCGCGTCGCGACCCGATGCCTCATTCTAGCCTTTGCGGCCCCCATTTCCAATGGGTTGTCCATGAGAGAAGTGGACCTACCTTTACAATCATGGCCGTGAGTGTCACTATTTCTCGCGGCCCAAACTCGTTACGGGGGAATCGATATGCAGCGCCTATCCACACTCGCTCTTTGTACTGTCCTATGCGCAGTCTCGACACCGCACGCCTACGGCGACACTTCGCCAAAGATACTTGCGTATTCCGCGGCGCCCAATGCCTATTTGACGGAGCATGCGCCTGACGTTGCGCAAATCTACGATGGGCTCTTCTTTGTCATAGGCAGTTGGGATTCGGGCGTGGCCGAGTTTATTGGCGTGGAAGACGTGCCTGCCAAAAATCCTCAGTGGGCGGGTCTCGCACAGCAGAGTGTCGCGAGTTTGGCACAGGCCGGGGCCACCGAGAACTTCCTGGGCGTCTACTTCGCAGATAGCGACGAGTGGCCTTCTCCTCAAACCTTGTTGTCGAAGGACTACACCGCGAAAATGGCTAAGCACTTCACGGCAGTAGGACGCGCGGCGAAGGACCTGGGCTTTCGCGGCGTGGCCATTGACGTCGAGTACCCCTATCCCCGCTACGACCTGGACCACCCAGCGTACACCTACGACAACTACACGGCCGAGGATTTGCTGGCAGGGGCGGCGGAACAAGGCGCCGCGACGATCGCCGCAGTGTTGGACTCGTACCCCGATGCGGTAGTCCTCTTGTTGCCGGGCGAAATGTGGACACGTCCGTTGTGCACGGCGTACCAAACGGCGATGCTTGAGACGATGGCGAGACGCAACGCGCCCGGAGGTCTTCATCTCGCCAGCGAACGGTCCTATAGCTTGCTCGATCCGGTGTCGCAGGTGGCGCTGGGCCGCACGGGCGATATGAACGTGCGCAAACTGTTCTCGAACAAGGACGTCCTCGATTACTGGACGCGGTACTGTTCGATGGCGCCGGGCGTGTGGCCCCTTCATCGCGTGGAAACCGGCGGCAAAGACTACCCCATGCAGCCATGGGACGCGGAACTGGCCGAGCTGCGGCAACAGATGGAAATCCTGCGGCTGACGGCCAAACGATATATCTGGTCCTTTTCAGCCCATCCATTGTGGCATTCGTATGCTCCGGACATTCGCGAGAAGTACCAACTCAAAGCTCAGCCCTTCGAAGACGAAGTACGCGTGGCCACGGAATGGCAGCGCATCCTGCGCGAGAAGACCACGTCGCAGGACCCGCACATCCTCGCATTGGTGAAGCACGTTCGCGCGTTCGATTCGGGAGCGTTGACGCCACAGATGTATTGCGAACGATTCGGTACACCTGGCGACTGGAAGGTGCTCGGCATGCTGTCGAATCCGTTCACGCGTCCCGCGCAGTCCGCGCCCATGGCCGCGATTGCATCGATCAATCCCGATCTCCCTGTGTACGGCAGGGACGGCGCAGTGCGGTGGTTCACCTTCAACAATTGGGAGCCACTGGGAATGGTGCGCCTCGCGGCCGCCTTCGACTACATAGACACCGACGATTCATCGGTGCACCTGGCGGCAACGATTCGCGCCGACGCAGAGCGCAACGTGGTGATGCACCTCAATTGGGACGATGGCGCTATCGTTTGGCTGAATGGGCAGGTTCTTGCCGACCGCAAGCAGTATCCCGAGAAAGGGCATGGCATGGTTTTCAAGGATCGATACGACTTCGAGGAGACCGTCCCCGTCACGATACCGGCGGGCGACAATACCCTTGCCATCACGTCCGTTAACGCCAAATGGCGATGGGGGGTCAACATCCGCTTCACGGACGAGAACGGTTGGCCTGTAGAAGGACTCCACTTCGGACTTCCCGAGGCAAGGTAACCTTTCGGCGGCCGGCGTATGCGGCGGAATTTTGCCCTATCTGGGCGGGGGAGCAATGTGTGTCAACTGTATCCCCACGACGAGAAACGCAACCAACCCGAAGTACGCGGTGGCCATCGCGAATCGCCGTTCCGACGGTACTTCGAAGTAGCGCTTCTCCTCGTCCGTCTTCGCCCGGAATAACATGAACAGACGCGGCGCGGAAAGCACGAGAATGATGAACAGGATGGGGTTCATGTGCGTATACGCGAGTACGCCAACAATCGCAAGCCCGACAAGCCATAACCACGGCGACAGGGCCGTGGCGACACGTCCACCGTCGAGCATACCGACCGGCGCGAGGTTGAAGAGATTCAGGAAGAACCCCGTGTAGGCCAGTGCGCGGAAGAACGGCTCTTTCGTCAGAAGGAACAGCAATTCGCACACAATCGCGCCGACTGTGCCTAGTAGGGGTCCGCCGATACCCACGCACGCCTCAATCCACGCGTTGCGTGGAGCTTCCTTCAGCGCGATGAAAGCCCCCATAAATGGGATGAACACAGGCGCCCCTACCTTCAGGCCGAACATTCGCGCGGCTACCAGATGCCCGCATTCGTGCACAAAGATCAGAAGCACGAATCCTATGGCAAACCACCATCCCCACCCCAGTGCATAGAACCAGATCGAGGCAAACATGGTGCCGCCGGTCTTGAGCGCGACTGGAAAGAACTTCAACACGGGGATCAGTAGGACCTTAAACTTCGCGGCAAACGCGATTGCCAAAGCAATTGCGCCACCAATCGGACCCAGCGCACCGGATGACCGCGGCTTCGCTACGGGAGGGATCGATTGGGCTTGCGGCAAAGGAGAACCTGACTCTTGCGTTGGCAAAGGCGGTGGTTGCGGGATGTTCATACTTCAGTCCTAGCGTTTTCCTATAGTTCCATGGCTATCCTCGCATAACGAGACAATCGCCTCAAGGGGCGATAGCTCCCATCGCAAGCGCCGAAGTCCTATCCTGATCCGAACTGAAGGTGTGATAACCTGCCTTGGGCTCCGAATTGCGCGCCGCACGGTGCATTTGTCATCATATCGGCTTCTACACAACTCCAGGGAGATGTTCCATGTCCAAAGGCCGTAAAACCGTCCACGTCGTTTCGAATTCGCATTGGGATCGTGAGTGGGGATATCCCTTCGAGGAGACGCGGCTGTTGCTGCTGGATTTCATGGACAATCTTCTCGAACTCCTGGACAAGGATCCCGAGTTTCATTCGTTCACAATGGATTCGCAGACTCTGTGCGTCGAAGATTATCTCGAACTGCGTCCGGAGAAACGGGCAACTATCGAGAAGCACGTCAAGTCCGGAAGGCTTATCGTGGGCCCGTGGTACTCGCTGCCGGAAGAGTACCTCGTCAATGCGGAGTCGTTGACGCGCAACCTGCTTGTCGGCCATCGCGTCGCGCAAGACCTCGGCGAAGTCTCGAAGATTGGCTACACGCCGTTCGGGTACGGGCAGACCTCGCAGATGCCGCAGCTCTACAACGGGTTCGACATAGACACGATCATCTTCTATCGCGGCATCAACACGCCGCACAGCGAATTTGTCCTGGAAGGCCCGGATGGCTCGCGGCTGCTGGGGATGCGCTTCGGGACCATGAGCCGGTTCAGCTACTATGTTTATGTCTACCGCGTTCTGCGCTACGGGTCCGACGACGTATTCGCGCGTTACGACTGGGATCGCGGTTCCGCGCCGTTCCGCCTCGCGCGCGAAGACCGGCCGCGCGATCACTATTACGTGCTCGACAAGCACATCAAACAGTGGAACGACAAGCCGATCCGCGAGCAGTTGCAGAAGCTCGTGCGCGACGAGTCCGAACACTTCACGACGAGCCACATCTGCTGCATGCAGGGCTTCGATACCAGCGACCCCGATCCGGAAGAATCGCGCATCATGAAGCTCTGTCAGAAGTTGCTGCCCGAACACGACATCAAGTTGTCGGACCTGCGCACGTACATGGAGGCCATGCGGAAGGAAGTGAAGAACCCCACCGTCCTCACGGGCGAGAGCCGCGACCCCGGTTCAACAGGCAAATGGACGCACCTCATGGGCGACGTCCTCAGCGCGCGCACGCGACTACGGCGGGCGAACCACCGCGCCGAGGTGGCCTTACAGCGCCTCGCGGAACCGTGGAGCGCCATTGGCTCCATGGTCGGCGGCGAATACGTGAAGTCGGCTTTCGACCGCGCGTGGAAGTTGCTGTTGCAGAACCATCCTCACGACACGATCACCGGCGCGGGCATTGACCAGATGGAAAAGGACTCGCTCTACCGCTTCGACCAGATCTGCATCATGAGCGAAGGCCTCGCGCGCCGCGGAATGGGCGCGGTCCAGATCGCGGTGGACAACTCGGACTTGTCGCCCAAGGATTCCGTGCTGACGGTGTTCAACCCGTCGCCGTTCCCGCGCAAAGGCGTCGTGTCCGCCTTCATCGACATGCCCGACAAGATGGAGTACGACGCATTCAGCATTCGTACGCCCGACGGCAAGAAGGTGTCGCGCATTCAGCGCAAGGAGCAGTTCGCGTGGAGCACGCTTATCCGCAACCTGCAGGACATTTCCATCGAATTGAACTCGCAGCGCGTGCTGTGCCACGTCGAAGTGGACAATATCCCCGCGTTCGGCTACAAGACGTACCACATCGTCCGCGAGGCGAAATGGCAGTACGAGCCCGGTTCGCTCGCGCCCGAGACGAACGTGCTGGAGAACGAATTCCTGCGCGTCGTGTTCAACAGCGACGGTACGCTCGATATGACGCACAAGGAAAGCGGCCACGTCTACGCCGGGCTGCATTACCTTGAAGACACCGGCGAGACCGGCCACTCCTGGATTCACATGGAGCCGCACACAAACGAGACAATCACATCGCACGGGTCCCCGTGTGCAATTGTGCTGGGGGAGGCGGGTCCGCTGTTGGCGCGCATGCGCGTCGAGTACCGCATGGAAATTCCTGCGGGTATCGACGACGAGCTGACCGCGCAATTCCGCGAAGCGGAGATGAGCCACACGCGGCGCACGAAGGATCGCAAAACCCTCGTAGTCACCAGCCGGTTTACGTTGCGCGCGGGCCAGCGCCGTCTCGACGTGACCACATCACTCGACAACCAGTGCCGCAACCACCGCCTGCGCGTTATGTTTCCGACGCGACTCAAGGCGAAGGAAACCTATTCGGAAGCGGCATATGACGTCATCGCGCGCGACAGCACCGTCAAGAAGGGCGGGGCCTACTACGGTCGCCCG